>NZ_JARVSG010000050.1:0-13212 GCF_030209335.1 Pseudarthrobacter sp. fls2-241-R2A-168 | reverse complement strand
CGCCTTACTTTAAAAGCACCCCCACCGTCCTACGCAATAGGAATTACTCATCTAGGCGCCCGTTAGGCTTGGTATATGTCCTCCAATACCGGGCCGTTCTCCACTGGTCCAACCTCCGCCGGACCCAGCGATCCTGAGGAGCTTTCTCCCGCCGAAAGATACCGCGCCAGCGCTGAACGAAGGGCAGAAGCAGCCACCTATCTAGGCTCCTTCATCAGGACCCTGGACTTTGAACTGGATGACTTCCAGCGCCAGGCGTGCAAGTCGCTTCAGGAGGGCCGGGGAGTCCTGGTGGCAGCGCCCACCGGGGCCGGCAAGACGATTGTTGGCGAGTTCGCCATCTACCTCGCTTTGCAGCGCGGCCTCAAAGCCTTTTACACCACCCCTATCAAGGCGCTCAGCAACCAGAAGTTCACCGAGCTGACCGAGAAGTACGGCGCCCAGAACGTGGGCCTGCTGACCGGGGACACCAGCATCAACGGCGACGCTCCGGTGGTGGTAATGACCACCGAAGTCCTGCGGAACATGCTCTACGCTGATTCGGCCACCCTGGATGACTTGGGTTACGTGGTGATGGATGAGGTGCACTACCTGGCTGACCGCTTCCGCGGCGCCGTCTGGGAAGAGGTCATCATCCACCTGCCCAGCGAGGTGCAGGTGGCCTCCCTCAGCGCCACCGTTTCCAACGCCGAGGAGTTCGGCGCCTGGCTGGATACCGTTCGTGGTGACACGGACATCATTGTTTCTGAACACCGGCCGGTGCCGCTGTGGCAGCACGTGATGGTGGGCCGGCAGATCATGGACCTTTTCGCCGGGGAAACCACTTTCGACGAGATCGCCCCGCCGGTCGATGCTGAAGCCGGGGCCCTCGCCGGGGAAGCAATGGTCCGGGACAGCAGGGACGACAACCCCAGGGGGCGGGGCTTCGATGTGAACCCGGACCTCCTGACTGTGGCCAGAAGCGAAAGCATGCAGAGTTTCCGGGCCAGGTCCGGTCCCGCCGGCAGGGGACAGCGCGGCCGGCGCGGGAACGATCGGCCCGGTCGCGGCGGCGACGAGCGCGGTGTGCGCCCCGCCAGCCGGCCCCAGGTGATCGCGAGCCTGGACAAGATGGACCTGCTGCCCGCGATCACGTTCATCTTTTCCCGCGCCGGATGTGATGCCGCCGTGGCCCAATGCGTCGGCTCGGGCCTGTGGCTGACCACCGAGAAAGAACAGCGGATCATCGCCCAGCGCGTCGACGAGGCCGGCCATGACATCCCGCCGGATGACCTGGACGTCCTCGGTTTCTGGACCTGGCGTGACGGGCTGCTGAGGGGCTTCGCTGCCCATCACGCCGGGATGCTCCCCACGTTCAAGGAAGTGGTGGAGAAACTCTTCGCCGACGGACTGGTCAAGGCGGTCTTCGCCACCGAAACCCTGGCCCTGGGCGTCAACATGCCGGCCCGTTCGGTGGTGCTGGAGAAGCTGGACAAGTTCAACGGTGAAGCGCACGTTGACATCACTGCGGGGGAGTACACCCAGCTGACGGGGCGCGCCGGACGGCGCGGCATCGACGTCGAGGGCCACGCTGTGGTGCTGTGGCAGCCCGGGACGGACCCGACGGCGGTTGCGGGCCTGGCGTCCCGGCGTACCTACCCGCTGAACTCCAGTTTCCGCCCCACCTACAACATGAGCATCAACCTCCTGGCCCAGTTCGGCCGGGCCAGGGCGCGCGAGATCCTGGAATCCTCCTTCGCCCAGTTCCAGGCGGACCGGTCCGTGGTGGGCCTGGCAAAGCAGGTCCGCAGCCGGGAGGAGTCGCTGGCCGGCTACGCCAAGTCGATGACCTGCCACCTTGGGGACTTCACCGAGTACGCCCGGTTGCGCCGCGAATTGTCCGATGCCGAAAACGTCACCTCGCGGACCAAGTCAAGGGCCCGCAAATCGCTCAACGATGATTCGCTGGCCCGTCTGCTTCCCGGCGACGTGGTCAATGTCCCCGGTGGAAGGGCGCCGGGGCCGGCCATTGTGCTCAGCTCCGACCACAGCAGCCGGGAGCCCCGGCCTGCCGTACTGACGCTGGACAACCAGCTGCGCCGGATCGGGAACGATGACCTGGAAGGGCCCATCTCACCGGTCACCCGCATCCGGATCCCCAAGTCCTTCAACGCCAAAGTTCCCAAGTCGCGGCGGGACCTGGCCTCCTCGGCGCGGAACGCGCTGCGGGAGAACCGTCCGCCCGCCCCGGGCAACAACCGCAACAACGATTTTGGCCTCGCCACGGCCCTGCCCAACCAGGAAAAGCGCATCGCAGAACTCCGCCGTGCGCTCCGCGCGCACCCCTGCCACGGCTGCAGTGAACGCGAGGACCATGCCCGCTGGTCCGAACGCTGGTGGAAGCTCCGGCGCGAGACCGACGGGTTGGTCCGGCAGATCCAGGGCCGCACCAACACCATCGCCAAGACGTTTGACCGCGTCTGCGACGTGCTGTCCTCCTATGGTTACCTCGAACCCGCCGGTGACGGCCGGCTGATCATCAGCCCGGATGGCCAGCGGTTGCGCCGGATTTACGGCGAGAAGGACCTGCTGATCTCACAGTCCCTGCGGCTGGGTGCCTTCGATGACCTCGATGCCGTTGAAGTCGCTGCCCTTGCCAGCGTCCTGGTGTACCAGGCCAAGCGTGAGGACCGGGGGCTCCGGCCCCGGATGCCCAGCATCTCCCTGGAAACTTCGGTGGACATTGTGGTCAGGGAATGGTCCGCCCTGGAGGACGTGGAAGAGGACAACAAACTGCCGCTGACCGGCGAGCCCGAGCTGGGCCTCGTGTGGCCGCTCTACAAGTGGGCCCGCGGCCGGCATTTGCAGGACGTCCTCAGCGGGACCGACCTCGCCGCCGGAGACTTTGTGCGGTGGGTGAAGCAGGTGGTTGACCTGCTGGACCAGCTCGCGAAGATCCCCGGCCTCGAACCCCGCCTGGCCCGCCTCTGTTCGGAGGCCATCTCACTCATCCGCCGCGGCGTCGTGGCGTATTCCTCTGTCCTCTAATTTCTTTTTGCCGGCTGCTGCCCGCCCACTGACCCTTAGGAGTTTGTCCGCCCATGCCCACCCCTGCGCCACAGCCCGAACCGCGCCAAAAGCCCAAACCAGTGCTTTACAGGAACGGATCCGTCTACACGGCGGCCGACCCCTTCGCCACGGCCATGCTGGTGGACGGTGACACGGTGGCATGGGTGGGGTCGGAGCAGGCAGCATCCTCCATCGCGGACAGCTCCATGGAGATCATCGACCTCCGCGGGGCTCTGGTGGCGCCGGGCTTCGTTGACTCCCATGTGCACCTGACAGAGACCGGCCTGGCCTTGGACTCCCTGGCGCTTCAAGGCGTTTCCTCGGCCAGGGAACTCCTCGACGCGGTGGCCGCGGCCACGGGTGACGGTCCTGTTCTTGGCCACGGCTGGGATGACACCACCTGGGCAGATGGTGCGCTGCCGGGTGCGGAGGAACTGGAACGGGCTTCTGGGGGACGGCCGGTCTACCTCTCCCGCGTGGACGTGCACTCCGCACTGGTATCGCCTTCGCTGGCGGGCGCCGCCGCCCTCCGCGGCCTGGACGGTTACGACGGCGGTGCGCGCGTCACGCGGGCAGCCCACGCAGCTGCCAGGCAGGCGACCCGCCGGCTCCCCGACGACGTGCTGCGCCGGCATCAGCAGCGTGCCCTGGCGGAGGCCGCATCGCATGGCTACGTGGCCCTCGTGGAGATGGGCGCTCCGCACATTGGGGGCGCCGGGGATCTCCGGGTGGCCCGTACCTGGAACAACCTTGAGCGTGAGGGCAGTCCAACACCTGAAGTTCTTCCGTACTGGGGCGAGCTGGTGTCGTCCGAAGAGCAGGCCCGCTCGATCCTTGACCAGCTGGGCCCAGGTGTCCGCGGCCTGGCCGGCGACCTCAACATCGATGGCTCCATCGGGTCCCGGACGGCAGCCCTTCGGTCCGCCTACGCTGACGCCCCCGATGAAACCGGCAGCCTGTACCTCAGCGTGGAGGAGGCCGCAGCCCACCTGGCGGCATGCTCGCTGGCCGGTATCCAGGGCGGCTTCCACATCATTGGTGACGCCGGACTGGACGCTGCAATGCAGGCGCTGGAGCTTGCGGCCGGTGAGGTGGGGGAGCAGCGGGTCAGGGCTGCGGGCCACCGGTTCGAACATGTGGAAATGGTGGACGCCGCCGCGGTGGAAACTTTGGCGCGCTTCTCGGTGACCGTCAGTGCCCAGCCTGCCTTTGATGCTGCCTGGGGTGGTTCCGGTGGTCTTTACGAGAAGCGGCTGGGTGGCCGGAGCAAGTCCATGAACCCGTTCGCGGGCCTGTATTCGGCGGGAGTTCCGGTGTGCTTCGGCAGTGACAGCCCTGTGACGCCGCTGCGCCCGTGGTCAAGCGTCAGGGCTTGCCTGGAGCACCATAATGCGGACGAACGGATTTCGGCGCGCGCGGCGTTCCTGGGCCACACCCGGGCCGGGTGGCGGGCGGCCAGGTATCCCAACCCGATGGCGGGCCAGTTGGTGCCGGGCGCTCCGGCGAGCTTCGCGGTTTGGGAGGTTGAAGAACTGATGGTCCAGGTGGCTGATGGCCGGGTCCAGTCGTGGAGCACCGACCCCCGGGCCCGGACACCCCTGCTGCCGGCACTGGACACCGGTGCGGATCCGGTATGCCTGCAGACGGTGCGCGATGGCATGGAGCTGTACTCCAGTCCTGCCCTGCGTTCCTGACCCGTTTGTCCGGCGCCCTATAATGGGTAGCTGCGCCCGCCGCCGGTTTCGCTGGCCAGCGGGTGCACCGACTGCTCCCACCAGGAAGGCTCTCTGTGCGCGTCCTTACGATCATCCCTACCTACAACGAGCTTGAATCGCTGCCCATCACCCTGCAGCGGCTCCGTGCAGCCGTCCCGGCCTCGGACGTGCTGGTAGTGGATGACAACAGCCCCGACGGCACCGGCCAGCTCGCCGACGGGATCGCCGCCGAGGACTCCCAGGTCCATGTCCTGCACCGCAAGGGCAAGGAAGGCCTGGGCGCCGCCTACATCGCCGGTTTCAAGTGGGGCCTGGACGCCGGATACGACGTGCTGGTTGAGATGGACGCCGACGGTTCCCACCAGCCTGAACAGCTGCCCCAGCTGCTGGAAGCAATCGACCAGGGCGCCGACCTGGCCATGGGCTCACGCTGGGTCCCCGGCGGAAGCGTGGTGAACTGGCCGCTCTACCGGCAGGCCATCTCCCGGGTGGGCAGCACCTATGCCCGGCTGATGCTGGGCCTGAAGATCAAGGATGTCACCGGCGGCTACCGGGCCTTCCGCAGGACCACCCTGGAAAAGCTGAACCTGGACCAGGTGGACTCGGTGGGCTACGGCTTCCAGGTGGACCTCGCCTGGCGGGTGGCCCGGATGGGGCTGCGGATCGAGGAACGCCCCATCACCTTCGTCGAGCGCGAACTCGGCGCCTCCAAAATGAGCGGCAACATCGTGGTCGAAGCCATGATCAACGTCACCAAGTGGGGACTCCAGGCCCGCTGGAACACGCTCACCCGCAAGGCGACGGCACGGCAGTAGCCATTCCGTACTAAAAGCAAATGGGCCGTCCCGCACACTGTGCGGGACGGCCCATTTGCTGTTTTCGGGTGTTACGCGGAGCGGCGTTCCCCGCGGCGTTCACGCAGGATGGTGAGGCGATCCTCGAGGATCTGCTCCAGTTCCGGCAGGGAGCGGCGTTCCAGCAGCATGTCCCAGTGTGTACGGACAGCTTTGTCGTTGCTGGTGTCCGGGCGTTCGCCGTCAACCAGGAGCGCTTCCTTGCCGGTCTTGGAAACCCATACCGGAGGAATCTCCGCTTCGGAGGAGAAGGTGACAAAGACCTGCTCGCCGTCTTCGCACCGGTACTCGACGCGTTGGCGCGGAGCCGGCTCGACTCCGGACTCGGTCTCCATGCTCTGCGCGCCAAGGCGCATGCCCCGCAGGCTGCGATCGCTCATGATTTCTCCCTCTGGTCGGTTCGCGGTGTAGAACCCGCGCTAGCCGGTGGCGCCAAGCGCCTCCGGACTACTCTGTGCACTGTGCTGCATCCTTAGATTCAACGCATTGCGAAGCTTGGTTGTTCCAGCGGATCTAGTCCTGCCAGACAAATACCCAATTATACGCGTGCCATGCCATGTCAACCAAAATGGAAGGGATCCGCAGTGGACTGCGGATCCCTTCCATCGCTTGGCTGGCCCGGCAGCCTAGGGCTCTGAGGGCTTGGTTCCCACCTCATTGAACAGGCCGGCAACGCCGGTTTCAGCGGTGGTTCCACCCAGGGCACTGCCAATGCCCTTGAGGGCTTCGCCGACTTCGCTGGGGATAATCCACAGCTTGTTCGAGGAACCCTCCGCCAGCTTCGGAAGGGTCTGAAGGTATTGGTACGCCAGCAGTTTCTGGTCCGGGTTGCCCTTGTGGATGGCGTCGAAGACCTTTTGGATGGCCTGGGCCTCACCGTCGGCGCGGAGGATGGCCGCTTTGGCATCGCCTTCCGCGGCCAGGATGGACGCCTGCCGCTGGCCCTCGGCCGTCAGGATGGCCGACTGTTTGGTACCCTCGGCGGTCAGGATGGCTGCACGCCGGTCTCGTTCCGCGCGCATCTGCTTCTCCATCGAGTCCTGGATGGAGTGGGGCGGATCAATAGCCTTCAGCTCCACCCGGGAAACGCGGATGCCCCACCGGCCGGTGGCTTCATCCAGCACACCGCGCAACTGGCCGTTGATCTGGTCACGCGAGGTGAGTGCCTCTTCGAGGTTCAGGCCACCCACCACGTTGCGCAGGGTTGTGGTGGTCAGCTGCTCCACCGCCTGGATGTAGTTGGCGATTTCGTAGGTGGCGGCGCGCGGGTCCGTGACCTGGAAGTACACCACGGTATCGATGGAAACCACCAGGTTGTCCTCGGTGATGACCGGCTGCGGCGGGAAGGACACCACCTGTTCGCGCAGGTCCAGCAACGGCAGGAGCCGGTCCACAAACGGAATCAGGATGGTGAGTCCCGGGTTCAGCGTGCGCTGGTACTTGCCCAGCCGTTCCACCACGCCCGCGCGGGCCTGCGGAATGATCCGCACCGAACGGACCAGCACGATTATCACAAACACGATCAGGACTACCAGCACAATGGCCAATGCAGTACCTCCGGCGTTATCCATACATCTCCTTGTTCCCCAATTGATCAGGCTGTATCTGGACTGGCCGCGGAACCGGTCGGGGCTGACACCACTGCGGTGGCCCCGTCGATTGCGGAGACCACAACTTTTTGACCGGCGGCCAGGACCCCGCCGGCAGAGCGGGCAGTCCAGATGTCACCGCCGATTTTGACCAGGCCGCTGTCCGAGGTCACGGGCTCCATCACCAGAGCCTGTTCACCGATCAGCCGGTCCACGTTGGTCCGCTGGTCCGATGGGCCCTTCTTCAGGTGGGACAGGGCAACGGGCCGGACGAAGGCGATCATCAGCAGTGACACCACGCAGAACACGACGATCTGCAGCCACAGGTCTGCACCCGCGAAGTCGGCCACGAGAGCGGCCAGGGTACCCCCGCCAAGCATGATGAAAAACAGGTCAAGCGTGATCATCTCGATCACTGCAAACGCCAGGAAAGCCGTGAGCCACAGCGCCCACCAGTTTTCCCCGAGCCATTCGAACAAGTTCTCCCCCTTTGCTACGGGGAGCCGCGGACGCGCACCCGCCAGTAACTGTCCTTCAATCTTAGTGCTCGCCTGCCCGGGTGTGGGCAGGCTCATAGTGGTGGCCGGAGGATAGTGGCCAACTCGTTACCCGGCGGCGTGTTTCCTGGGACGGAAGGCCATCAGCTGGAATTTTGCGTCCGAGATGATCGGCTCCGGGAGACTTCCAAGCCGGTCCTGAAGGGCCGTCCTATCCAGGTGGTGACCTGCCGGCCCCATAAACGCCAAGTCCACGGCCGCCTGCCGGGTCAGCGCCAAAGGGACGTCGACGTCGGCGGCTGATTCGACGTCGAAATGGCCCCCCATTGCTTCGGCTAGCCGGGCCTCCTTTCCCTCCTCAATGCCCAGCATGCCGGTCACGGCAGCAAGGGAGGCCAGGTGCCCGGCGCGGGGAGTGACCACCACCAGCCGCCCGGACGGCCGCAGCACACGGGCGAATTCTGCGGCGTTGCGCGGGGCAAAGATCACGGTGACGGCATCGACGGCGTTGTCTGCCAGCGGTAAGGGCTGCCAGATATCGCAGACCAGGTTCACAGCTTCCGGGTTGAGCCGTGCTGCACGGCGGAGGGCAAACTTCGAGATGTCCAGGCCGAGGGCAGCGACGTTCCGGCCCTCCGCTGCCGCAGTATCCAGCAGGGCCCGCAGGTAGTGTCCCGTCCCCGTTCCGGAATCCAGGACCGCAGCGCCGTCCGCCGGGAGGAAGGGTACGACGGCGGCTGCCACCGCGTGCGCGAGGGGCCCGTAATGGCCGTTCCCCAGGAAGTCGGCGCGGGCCTGGACCATGACGGCCGAGTCGGCCTCGAAGGCCGTCCCCTTACCCACCAGCAGGTTGAAGTATCCCTGCCGCGCGGCATCGAAACTGTGACCGGAAGGACAGGCCAGGCGGCCCTGGCCCGTTTCCGCTGTCAGAAGGTCCAAGGGATGGGAGCACACCGGGCACAGCAGCGGCAGGTCCGTGGAGGAGGGCATGGGATCAATCCTATGGCGCTGCTGCCGCCCTTTCTTCGGCGCAGGTGCGCGGCGGGCGGGTCAGCTGCGGCTGATCCCGGCCGGCCCGGCGTCGAAACCCAGCCCCTGCTGCGCCCTGCTGATGCCTGCTTCGGCCCAATGTCCAGCATACTCGGCGTTGCTGCTGAGGGACCGCAACTGGGCACGGTCCACGTACAGCACACCATTCAGATGGTCCGTCTCATGCTGCACAATCCGGGCCTGCCAGCCGGAAAACTCCCGCCGCGCGGCCGCCCCGTCCGGGGTCTGGAATTCGAGCAGTACTTGTTCGTGGCGGGCAACCACGGCCTGCAGGCCGTTGAGCGACAGGCAACCTTCGTAGAAAGAGGCGAACCCGGAGCCGAGCGGCGTACAGCGGGGGTTCACGACGGCCAGGAACTCCAGCGGGTTCCGTTTCCGAAGGGCAGCGGCTTCGGGATCGACGTCGTACTGATCCTCGAGGACCGCCAGCTGCAGGGGAATCCCGAGCTGCGGCGCTGCGAGGCCCACACCGGGCGCCTGGTGCATCACCTCGCGCATGATGTTGATCAGCCTGGTGAGCAGTTCGCCGGAGAGCTGCCCGTCAAATGCTGCGGCACGCTGGCGGAGGGCGGGGTGGCCGGCCTGCACGATGGGCGGAAGCGTCCCGGCGGCGAGGATCTGCTCCACGGTTTCGCGGATTTGTTCGGCAGTGAGGTCTGTCCCGGGCGTGCTCTGGCTCATGAGCAAAGCCTAGTGGCCTGCCGCCACACGCACGCTCAGCTAGTGTCTATCCCATGCCTGATCCTTTGCCGCGGCACGAGCCCGCACCGCAAACCTCACCCCTGGATTGCGTCCTGGGGTTCATCCGCGTCCTCGAAGCCGGCGGGGGAGCCGCCGGAATCCGGCCTTTCCTCGATGACTCGTTTGTGCTGGTGGAAGCGCCGCACCTCCTGGCGCCCGAGGGTTCCACCCGGACACTGACCGAAGTCCTGCAGGGAGCGGACCAAAGCTCCGACGTCGTGTCCCACCAGGAGTTTGTCATCCGGCGGACCACCTGCGAGGGCGGCCGCGTGGTTGTCGAAGCCGACTGGTCCGCGACGGTTGCGATGGACCTCCGCTACTGGGACCGGGGTGAAACCATCCGGGCCAGGACGTCTTCAGTCTTTGAGGTGCGCGAGGGGTTGATTGTCAGCCAGGACAGTTACGACGGCTACTACCGGTAGGCGCTGCTGGGGAGCCGGCCGCGCGCCAGTGACTGCATGGTGAAGCGCCGGGCAACCCAGAGATTGACGGCCGGGCTGGCGGCAGCGGCGCGGATTCCCAGGTTCCGCAGGGTCAGCAGGGGCTCCGGCAGCGGCCGGCCCAGCATCATGTTGATTTCGGACTGGCGCCTGGCCACTCTGGCCGCCTGACGTCGCCAGGTGTCGAACTCCTTGAACTGCCGAGCCGCCGAGTCCTTTCGGCCGCCCGACAACGCCGCCAGAATGATGGGGGAGAGGGCTTGGGCATCCAGCCAGCCGAGGTTCATGCCCTGGCCGCCGATGGGACTGATCTCGTGTGCTGCGTCTCCGATCAGGACAATCCGTCCAGCGGCCATTGTGCGGGCGAGGGCGGACCGGACGCTGAACGCGCTCAGCATGGTGCTGGTCCGAGCGTCCGGAAGGATCCCGGTGCGTTCCCGCACCAGCTCCGCCAGCTGGACAGGACCGGCGCTGCCGGCGGGACGGCCCAGCCGCACCACCCACCGCCGGATACCCCCGGGCAAGGGGAATGACTCAACGATTCCACCGGGCTCAAGGAACAAAGCGGCCTTTTCGCCATGGAGCCCCGGATCCTGGAAATCGCCCATCAGGTAGTGGTCGGGGTAGCTCCTGCTGGCCACAGGAACGCCCAGAAGATTGCGCACCCGGGACCGCGCGCCGTCGGCCGCCACCACGAGGGACGCACCGAACTTCACCTCATGACACCTTTCCGGTCCGCCAGCCTCCCCAACAACGGTGACCAGTTCGCCCTCGTCCGTAACTTCCGAGGCCCGTACGCCCCGCACGATTGCCTCCCCGTCAAGCTGGCGGACACGCTCCTCCAGGAGCTGCTCGGTGCGGTACTGAGGCAGGGCCAGCACAAACGGGAACGCATCGGATACTGCGCCAAAGGACATCGTGCCAACGGTCTTCCCGCCGCTGACCGCCATCCCTTCCCGGATCTGGACCCCGTCCTGCACTGCGGACCCGGCAATCCCCACCTGGTGCAACGCCTCGAGGGCGGGCGGGTGGATGCCGATGGCGCGGGTGTGCAGGCTCCTCGAGTGCCGCTGTTCAATCACCCTGACGCTGGCGCCGTCCTGGAGGAGCAGGGCTGCGAGGAACAATCCGACAGGGCCCCCGCCAATAATCAGGACGTCCGTTGCCACGTCAGTTCCTGCGCAGGGTGAGGACCTGGTGGAAGGCCGCGCCCGGTTCCACTTTCCAGCCCGGCGGGGCGATGGCCGACAATTCCGCTGGCGTATAGCTCCTGCGGATGGAGGTCAGGCCGTCAGCTCGAATGTAGGACTGGCGGAACGGCAGCGCCGCGGCCCAGAAAAGCGCGTACGCGGCGGGGCTGCGGCGGAGGTCGTTGTGGAGGACTTTCCGGCTGGCCAGCGCCGCGGAGTCAGAGAGGAGCTGGTGCAGATCGGCGGCCGGAAGATGGTGGAGCACGTGGTTGGAGATGACGAAGTCGAAGCTGTTGCCTTCCCGGACCAGGTCTGAACTGTGGGCCTGCATAAATTCAACCCCCGGCGTCGCGGGACGTCTGCGGGCGAAGGCGGCCGCCCGGGCGTCCGGGTCTATGCCGGTGATCCGCAGCGCCAGTCCGTCGCGGCGGGCCCATTCCGCGAGCTGGCAGGCCAGATCGCCGCCGCCGGAGCCAATGTCCAGCAGCCGGGCGGGAGCGGTGCTTTGCTCCAGCCCCGGCCGAAGTTCCCGGCTGTACAGCTTCCGCCAGCCGGACACCACGCGGTTGACCAGGCCAAACTGGCGATAGGTATTGTCCAGGAGCCGGGCGTCGCAGTCCGGCAGGTCCATCAGTTCCACGGCATCGGCGGCGCGCCGCCGCATCAGGACGTCCACCGGATTCAGGCGACCGGCACTTCCGCCGCGTGCCCGGTCACCTGGTCCCGGCGCATTCCGGCAGGTGCCTGGCGCAGCTTGGTGAACAGTCCTGTCTCCACTGTGAGCCCGGGACCGAAGGCCATGGAACAGATCCGTTCGTCGCCGTCTTCGGGAGCCTGTTCCAGGATGAGTTTGAGCACAAACAGCACCGTGGAGCTGCTCATGTTCCCGTAGTTGCGCAGTGTTTCGCGTGCAGGGACCAGTTGCTCGTCGGTGAGGCCGAGCCGGGACTGGACTTTGTCCAGGATGCTGCGCCCGCCGGGGTGGATGGCCCAGTGGCGGATGGAGGTGTAGGGGAGTGCGGCCAGTTCCGGATCCTTGGCCAGGAGGGGCTGCAGGGCGCCCACGATGTGGTCATCGATGATGTGCGGCACATAATTGCCCAGGACCATTTCAAAACCGTGGTCGCCGATGTTCCAGGCCATTGAGTCTTCGCCCACCGGCGTAAGGACGGTTTCGAAGTGGTC
Source organism: Pseudarthrobacter sp. fls2-241-R2A-168 (assembly GCF_030209335.1). Classification (NCBI taxonomy): domain Bacteria; kingdom Bacillati; phylum Actinomycetota; class Actinomycetes; order Micrococcales; family Micrococcaceae; genus Pseudarthrobacter; species Pseudarthrobacter sp. fls2-241-R2A-168. The sequence continues at coordinate 903 of NZ_JARVSG010000050.1, read as the reverse complement.
CAGTCGAAGCAGGGACTGTTCTTCGCTACCGCTCCGGGCTGTGACGACGGCGGCCGCGGCACCATCGGCGAACAGGGCCGATCCCATGATGGTGTCGGGATCGTTGGAGGTGCGGACGTGCAGGGAGCAGAGTTCGGCGCAGACCACCAGCACCACAGCGTCCGGATCCGCTTCGCAGAACAGTTTCGCTGCCCGCAGCGCCGGGAATGCCGCGTAGCAGCCCATGAATCCGAGGTGGTAGCGCTGCACGGCCGGATCCAGGCCGAGTGCGCGGACAATCTTGTAATCGGGTCCGGGATTGAAGAATCCTGTGCAGGAAACGGTAATGAGATGAGTTATGTCAAGTAAATCGAGTTCAGGGGCGGCTGCGACGGCGGCACGGGCAGCGTCCACAAAGAGCCTGGTGGCCTCCCGGCCGAAGATCTCGTTGCGGGCCTTTGTGCTGGGATTCAGCAGCAGTCCGGTGGCCGGATCGTAGAACTGCGGGTTGTCGGAGCGGAAATCATTGGTGAGTTCCTCAACGGCGGTGAAACGGGTGTCGATGGCGGCTGAGTCAAAGCAGGTATTGACCAGCCGCGAACCAAGCCTGGATAAACCTGGTTGGGCCGCGAACACGTCACGGGCCTGGGTCTGGATCAGCATGGTTTTCGGGACAGCTGTTTCAAGGGATCGCACATAGACCGTCATTGATTCATTCTTAACGAGCACTCCGGATAAGACAATGCTGACCTGCGGATTTGTCTGCGGGAGCGGATTTGTGGGGGCCGGAACTGGGACGTCCGGGATCGGCGCCCGACCCCTTTCGAAGCCCCTTTGCGAAGTGCCGATAATCTACATTATGTCAAGTAGTACTCTGCGTATCTCATCAGATGAATCATTCATACCCTCTCCCTCGGAGTTCCG
>NZ_JARVSG010000015.1:0-212403 GCF_030209335.1 Pseudarthrobacter sp. fls2-241-R2A-168 | reverse complement strand
ATCGTCCGCGCCGTGAGGGCGAAGGTGACCGCCGAGGCTTTGGTGGCGGTGAGCGTAAGGCGTTCGGTGACGGCGATCGTAAGCCTTATGGCGATCGGGACAACCGTTCGTTTGGTGATCGTCCGCGCCGCGATGGTGAAGGTGACCGCCGAGGCTTTGGTGGCGGTGAGCGCAAGCCCTTCGGCGACCGCGACAAGAAGCCTTTTGGGGATCGTCCGCGCCGTGAGGGCGAAGGTGACCGCCGAGGCTTTGGTGGCGGTGAGCGCAAGCCGTTCGGTGACCGCGACCGTAAGCCGTTCGGTGACGGCGATCGTAAACCTGGCGATCGGGAGAACCGTTCGTTTGGGGATCGTCCGCGGCGTGAGGGCGAGGGCGACCGCCGTGGTTTCATTGGTGGCGAGCGAAAGCCGTTCGGTGACCGTGACGGCAAGCCCTTTGGTGACCGTGACCGGAAGCCTTACGGCGATCGGGAGAACCGTTCGTTTGGGGATCGTCCGCGCCGCGATGGTGAAGGTGAACGCCGCGGTTTCAGTGGAGGAGAGAACCGCAAGCCTTTTGGCGACCGGAGTGACCGTCCCAACCGCGGTGACCGTCAGGAAGAACGCCGCGCACCGCGCAGCTTTGACCGCGGTCCCAGTCGCGGAGAGAGCCGCGACGCCGGCCCCCGCACTTTCGGCCGCGACCGGCAGGAAGAACGCCCCGCCCGCGTACCCAACGTGCGCGACCTCCGCAGCGCCAACCGCCCTGACCGGGAACGGTCCCCCCAGATCGACGACGATGTCACGGGCAAGGAACTTGACCGCGCCACCCAGCACCAGATCAAAACGCTTGAGGCCAACAGCGCCGAATGGGTCGCCCGCCACCTGGTGATGGCCGGCCGGCTGATCGACGACGAGCCGGAGCTGGCCTTCCAGCATGCCTTGGCCGCCAGCCGGCGCGGTGGCAGGCTGGCCGCTGTCCGCGAGGCGGTGGGCCTCACGGCCTACGCAGCGGGCCACTACGGCGAGGCACTTCGTGAATTCCGGACATACCGCCGGATCAGCGGCTCCAATGTGCACTTGCCCGTCATGGCCGACTGCGAACGTGGGCTCGGCCGCCCCGACCGTGCGCTCGATGTGGTCCGGTCCGAGGAAGCCCAGGACCTGGACGCTCCCGGCAAGGTCGAGCTTGCCATTGTGGCCGCGGGTGCACGAACTGATCTCGGCCAGCTGGACGCCGCAGTGGCCGAGCTGGAGATCCCGCAACTGGACATCAACCGTGCCTTCTCCTACAGCCCCCGCCTCTTCCGCGCCTACGCCGATGCACTCGCTGCCGTGGGCCGGACCACCGAGGCCGAGAAGTGGCAGAAGCAGGCCGTGGTGGCTGAAAACGCGCTGGGCCTTGGCGTTGACGAGGAACCGGACATCATCGACCTTGGCTGGGACGAGGAAGAGGAAGCCCGCGAGGAAGCCGAGCGGCGACGCCTCCTGGACCGCGCCTCCAGCGCGTCCGGCGCCGCCGGCGCTTCCGGTGCAGCCACAACGCCATCCACCGGCGCTGATGCCCCCGCCACCAACGGCGCAGCCATCACCGGGGAAGCAGAAACGCCTGCCGCTGAAGAAGCCGTGGATACCAGCATCGATGACCAGGAAGCGGATTTCTTCGTTTCAGACGACGCCGAATCAGACCAGGACTCGGTGGAACCCGACGAGCTGGGCCACGGGGAGCCGGTCCACGACGAGCTGGGCAATGACGGAGAGGACCTGCCGGACGGCAACGCTCCGGAGGACCACCAGGACCACCAGGATCGCCGGGAAGACTAAGACGGATGACTGAAGCAACCCTGATTTCCCGGTTCGATGCACTCCTGGCGGACCTGGACGGAGTGGTGTATGCGGGCCCGCACGCCATCCCCGGTGCGGTGGAATCACTCCTCCAGCTGAATGGCCTCGGCGTTGGCCTGGGATACGTAACCAACAACGCATCTCGCACCCCTGCGCAGGTGGCGGCCCACCTTCGTGAGCTCGGCGCACCGGCGGCTGATGACCAGGTGGTCAGCTCCTCACAGGCGGCCGCGGAGATGCTCGCCTCGGAGCTGCCCCCGGGTTCCCGGGTGCTTATCACCGGCAGCCCGGCACTGGCCCAGGAAATCGAACTCGTGGGCCTGGAGCCGGTGTACAGCCAGGACGAGAATCCAGTGGCGGTAGTCCAGGGCTTCAATCCGGCCATCGGCTGGAAGGAACTCGCTGAGGCCTCCTACGTCGTGGCCGCCGGAACGGTGTGGGTTGCCACCAACACGGACATGTCCATCCCGCAGGCCCGCGGCATCGCGCCCGGCAACGGAACGCTGGTGGCAGCAGTAACCGCCGCAACGGGCCAGATGCCCCGCGTGGCAGGAAAACCCGAAGCCCCGCTGTTCCACTCCGCCGCCAAGCGGCTTGGAGCAGAGCGCCCGCTGGTGGTGGGGGACCGGCTGGACACCGACATCCTGGGCGGCAACAATGCCGGCTTCGCCACGGTGGCGGTCCTGACCGGCGTCGACACCCGGAAAACAATCCTTGCTGCCCGCGCTGCCGAACGGCCCAACTACATCATCAATGACCTGACGGAGCTCTACAGCCCCTACCCCGAGGTGACGCACGACGACGGCACCTACACGTGCGGTGAAGCCACCGCTCGCGTGGCCAACGGAGCCGTTGGCATCATTGGCAGCCAGGACAGCCTCGACGCCTGGCGGGCGGCCTGCGCCGCCTGGTGGGCGGCCACTCCGGACGCCACCACGGCACAGGAACCGAAACTGGCCTGGCTGGATCACTAGACTGGTTGGATGACTGAGCTGAGCCCCACTGACGAATCCGCGGCAGCCCAGCCCTCCCCGGACTGGCCGCTGGGCAGCCAAGCCGACGTGACGGACCCCCTGGTCAAGCAGGCCCTGGCACGCCTGGACGGATTGCCCGGGACTCCTGTAGCGGGGCACGAAGCGGTCTACAACGATCTCCATGACCAGCTGCGGACCGCCCTGGATACGGAGCCCACAAGTACGGACCCCGCCAGCTTGAAGCCTACAAGCCCGGATCCGGCCAACAGCCACCCCTCGGACGGTGGCGCCTGATGCCGCTGCGGCTCGACCAGGCCCTGGTGGCCCGCGGCCTGGCCAGGTCCCGCACCCACGCGGCATCGCTGATCGCCGAAGGCAAAGTCAGCTCCGCCGGCCAGGTGCTGGGCAAGGCGTCACTCCAGGTCGCCGAGGACAAGGACCTGGTGGTCCAGCATGACGAGCAGGACACCTATGTGAGCCGGGCCGGGCACAAACTGGCCGGCGCCCTGGAAGCATTTCCCGAGGTGCAGGCCGCCGGGAAGAGGTGCCTTGACGCCGGAGCCTCCACCGGGGGCTTCACTGATGTCCTGCTGCGGCGAGGGGCCGCGCACGTGGTGGCGGTCGACGTCGGGCACGGCCAGTTGGTGCCCCAGCTGCGGGGCGATCCCCGCGTGGAAGTCCACGAGGGACTTAACGTGCGCTATATGTCGCCCGGGGATATCGGCGGCCCTGCGGCGCTCACAGTCGCTGACCTTTCCTTTATTTCGCTGACCCTCGTAGTCCAGCCACTGGCGGGATGCACGGAACCCGGCGGTGACCTGGTGCTGATGGTGAAGCCCCAGTTCGAGATCGGCAAGGACCGGCTGGGACGTACCGGGGTGGTGACTTCCGAACGGGAGCGGAGGATGGCGGTGGAGAAAGTGGCCCGGGCAGCCCTCGACGCCGGCCTCGACCTGCGCGGCCTCGCGCAGAGCCCGCTGCCCGGCCAGGACGGAAACGTCGAATACTTCCTGTGGATAAAGCGCAGGATGAGCCAAGAGTTGCCTAAGATCGAAGAGCGAGACGCAGCCACCGCTGCCTTGCTCGGAACTATCTGGCACAACCACTAGAGAGCGGAACCTGATGAGCAGGCGCGTATTGGTCCTCGCCCACACCGGCCGCGAGGAATCACTGAAGGCCGCCTGGGAGGCCTGCGCCTTGCTGCACGCCTCCGGCATTGTCCCGGTGATGCAGGACTCCGAACTGGCGGACATGGAACGCTTCTTTGGCCACCTGGCCCAGCCCGTGGAAGTGCTCCATGACCACGTCCAATTGCCCGACGTCGAACTGGTGATGGTCCTGGGCGGTGACGGCACCATCCTCCGCGCGGCAGAGCTGGTCCGTGAAGTGGACGTGCCCCTGCTGGGCGTGAACCTGGGCCATGTGGGCTTCCTTGCCGAGAGCGAACGGGCAGACCTCGCCCAGACCGTTGAATGGATCGCCAGCCGCGAGTACACGGTGGAAGAGCGCATGACCATCGACGTCCAGGTCTGGGTCCGGGGACAGAAGATCTGGCACACCTGGGCGCTGAACGAGGCAGCGATCGAAAAGGCCAACCGGGAACGCATGCTCGAGGTGGTCACCGAGGTGGACCAACGCCCGCTGACCACCTTCGGCTGCGACGGCATCGTGCTGGCCACCCCCACCGGCTCCACCGCCTACGCGTTTTCCGCCGGCGGACCGGTGGTCTGGCCGGAGGTGGAGGCCCTGGTCATCGTCCCCATCAGCGCCCATGCGCTCTTCGCCAAGCCGCTGGTGGTCTCGCCCCGCTCACGCCTCGCCGTGGAAGTCCTGGGCCGGACAGATGCCCAGGGAGTCCTCTGGTGCGACGGCCGGCGTTCCGTTGACCTGCCCCCAGGCGCCCGCGTGGAGGTTACCAAATCAGCCACCCCCGTACGGCTGGCCCGCACCCACCAGACACCCTTCTCGGCCCGGCTGGTGCGCAAGTTCGAGCTGCCCATCCACGGCTGGCGCGGCCCTGTCCCCAAGGCCGACGCGATCCACACCGGCCCCATTCCCATCGTCCGGACTCCCCGCCCCATGCCGCCGCTGCAGGTGCCGGGCAGCGGGCAGCCGGACATCGATCCCGATCCCTCAACCGCAAAGTGAACCATGCTTGAAGAACTGAGAATCCGCGATCTGGGCGTCATCACCGACGCAACACTGCCGCTGGGCCCCGGGCTGAGCGTGGTGACCGGCGAGACCGGCGCCGGCAAAACCATGGTGGTCACCGCCGTCGGACTCCTCCTGGGCGCCCGCTCTGATGCCGGTGCCGTCCGCAGCGGCGCCAAGAGTGCAACTGCCGAGGCAGTGCTGAAGCTCGACGCCGGCCATCCAGCCATTCAGCGTGCCCTGGAGGCAGGTGCGGATGCTGAAGAGTTCGACGGCGGCGCGGAGCTGATCCTTGCCCGGCGCCTGGGTGCGGACGGACGCAGCCGTGCGTTCCTGGGCGGCCGGGCCGCCCCTGTGGGTGTCCTCGCGGAGATCGGCGAAACCTTGGTGGTGGTCCACGGCCAGTCGGACCAGATCCGGCTCAAGGGTGCCGTGGCACAGCGGGGTGCGCTGGACAAGTTCGCAGGGGACGCCCTGGCGGGTCCGCTGTCCGCCTACCAGGAGCTGTACAACCACTGGAAGGCGAGCCAGTCCGAGCTGGACACCCTGCGCAGCGCTGCCCGGGACCGGCTCCGGGAAGCAGAATCCCTGGAGGCTGCCCTCGCCGAAATCGACGACGTGGATCCGCAGCCGGGGGAGGACGAGCTCCTGAAGGCGGAGGCGGTAAAGCTGGCCAATGTGGAGGAGCTGCGGATTGCGGCGAGCACGGCCCACCAGGCGCTGATCGCTGAGGACTTCGGTGAAGCCGGCGACGCCACCACGCTCGTGGACGCCGCCAAGCGGACGCTGGAGCATGTGGCAGAGCATGACGCCGAACTCGGTTCCGCGGCAGCCCGGCTGGCCGAAGTGGGCTTCCTCCTGAACGATATCGCTACCGACCTCGCCAGCTACCAGGCCAGCCTGGACACGGAGGGGCCAGAGCGCCTCGCCGAAATCGAGGAGCGGCGGGCCGTCCTTGCCAAGCTGATCCGCAAGTACGCCCCGTCCATCGACGAAGTGCTTGAGTGGGCGGAAAATGCCCGTGTGCGCTTCGATGAACTGCAGGACGATTCAACCCGGATCGAAACGCTGGACGCGGAGGTGGCAAAGGCGGAGGCGGACCTGCAGAAGCAGGCGGCCGCCATCAGCAAGATCAGGACCAAGGCCGCCAAGGACCTTTCGGCCCGCGTCAGCGCCGAGTTGAAGGCACTGGCCATGGCCGACGCCACCCTGGTGATCAACCTCGAGGCCACAGGCCAGCTGGGACCTCACGGCGCGGACGAGATCAGCTTCCTGCTCCAGCCGCACTCCGGCGCCCCGGCCCGGCCGCTGGGCAAAGGGGCGTCCGGCGGTGAACTCTCGCGGGTCATGCTGGCCATCGAAGTGGTGCTGGCCGCCGTGGATCCCGTTCCCACGTTTGTCTTTGACGAAGTGGACGCGGGCGTGGGCGGCCGTGCCGCCGTCGAAATCGGCCGCCGCCTGGCCATGCTGGCCCGGCACGTGCAGGTGCTGGTGGTCACGCACTTGCCGCAGGTTGCAGCCTTCGCCGACCAGCACATCACCGTCACCAAAACGTCCGTCAGGGGCGCCGACGGCAAAACAGCCACCGGGTTCACCTCGAGTGATGTCCGCCTCCTCGACGGCCCCGAGCGCGTCCGCGAACTGGCCCGCATGCTGGCCGGCCAGGAGGACTCCGAGTCCGCGCAGGCGCACGCGCAGGAGCTGCTGGACGACGCGAAACTGCTGCCACAGCGGGCCTGACACGGCCCGCTGAGGCATCCGGACAACGGGCTGCCCCTTGCCTCCCGGACGGCCGGACCAGCAGACTTGATCATTTGGGGGAAACAGTTACCCGGACCCGTGGAAGGCTCATTTGATGATAGGCTCGAATTCCGTGGTGCAGCGATCAAATTCCCGTGTAAATTCCCGGTTCCCGGGCTCGTCCAAGACGACCAAACACATCTTCGTAACCGGTGGTGTGGCGTCCTCGCTCGGTAAGGGACTGACGGCATCGAGCCTCGGTCATCTGCTGCGGGCACGCGGCCTGTCTGTAACTATGCAGAAGCTCGATCCCTACCTCAATGTGGATCCGGGCACGATGAACCCCTTCCAGCACGGCGAAGTCTTCGTCACGGACGACGGCGCCGAGACGGACCTGGACATCGGACACTACGAGCGCTTCCTCGACGAAAACCTCGAAGGCTCGGCCAACGTGACCACCGGCCAGGTGTACTCCACGGTTATCGCGAAGGAACGCCGCGGCGAATACCTCGGCGACACCGTGCAGGTCATCCCGCACATCACCGATGAGATCAAGCGCCGCATGCGCCTGCCCGCCGAAGGCAAGAACGCCCCGGACGTCATCATCACCGAAATCGGCGGCACTGTTGGCGACATCGAATCCCAGCCGTTCCTCGAATCGGCCCGCCAGGTCCGCCAGGACATCGGCCGGACCAACGTCTTCTTCCTGCACGTCTCGCTGGTTCCGTACATCGGGCCGTCCCAGGAGCTGAAGACCAAGCCCACGCAGCACTCGGTCGCCGCACTGCGCTCCATCGGCATCCAGCCCGAAGCGATCGTCATCCGCTCGGACCGCGAAGTGCCCGAGGCGATGCGCGAAAAGATCGGCCGGATGTGCGACGTCGACATCGACGCCGTGGTCAATGCCGCCGATGCTCCCAGCATCTACGACATCCCCAAGACCCTGCACACCCAGGGCCTGGACTCCTACATCGTGCGCGCCCTGGACCTCCCCTTCAAGGATGTGGACTGGACCAGCTGGGACAAGCTCCTCGAAGCCGTCCACAACCCCAAGCACCACGTGGAAATAGCGCTCGTTGGCAAGTACATCGACCTGCCGGACGCCTACCTCTCGGTCACTGAGGCACTGCGCGCCGGCGGGTTCGCAAATGACACCAAGGTCAAGATCCGCTGGGTCCCCTCGGACGAATGCGAAACCCTCGAGGGCGCGATTAAGGCACTCGACGGCGTCAACGCCATCTGCGTCCCGGGCGGCTTCGGCATCCGCGGGCTCGAGGGCAAGCTGGGCGCGCTGAAGTTCGCCCGCGAAACCAAGCTGCCGGTCCTGGGCCTCTGCCTGGGGCTGCAGTGCATGGTCATCGAGTACGCCCGCAACGTGGTGGGGATGGAAGGCGCGTCCTCCAGCGAATTCGAGCCGGATTCCAAGTACCCCGTCATCGCCACCATGGAAGAGCAGCTGGAGTTTGTCGAGGGCCGTGGCGACCTGGGCGGCACCATGCGCCTGGGCCTGTACGAAGCCAAGCTCGACGCCGGTTCGGTCATCGCCGAAACCTACGGCAAGACCACCGTCAGCGAACGCCACCGCCACCGCTACGAGGTGAACAACAAGTACCGCGACCAGATTGCGGCCGAAGGGCTCGTCTTCTCGGGCACGTCTCCGGACGGCAAGCTTGTGGAGTTCGTTGAGCTGCCCGCCGAGGTCCACCCGTACTACGTGGCCACCCAGGCGCACCCCGAACTGAGCTCCCGCCCCACCCGGCCGCACCCGCTGTTTGCCGGCCTGGTGAAGGCAGCACTGGACCACCAGGAGGGCGCCGACACGGCCGCCGCCCCGGGTGCCGGCGCTGCCGAGGCCGCACCGTCCGGTACGGTAGCCGCTAAGTAGTTCAGCACGACGTAAAGGACGGCGCGATGCCCGGTACACACGAAGCCACCCACGTAGTAAAGGTTTCGGATGCACCGAGCCCGCGCCGTCTTTTGTCTACCGAGAAGGTGTACGAAGGCCGGATCTGGGATGTAGTCAGCGACACCTTCCAGCTGCAGGACAGCGGCGAGGCACTCACCAGGGACTACATTGACCACCCCGGCGCTGTTGCCATCCTGCCCATGAACAGCGACGGCGAGATCCTCCTCCTCAAGCAGTACCGGCACCCCGTGGGCATGGATCTGTGGGAGATCCCGGCCGGGCTGCTGGATGTGGAGGGCGAGGAGTTCCAGGTGGGCGCGGCCCGCGAACTCGCCGAAGAGGCGGACCTCGCCGCCGGCACCTGGAACGTCCTGGCCGATGTCTTCAACTCACCCGGTTCCTCCAGCGAGGCCATTCGAATCTACCTGGCCCGTGACCTCACCGAGGTTCCGCACCACGAGCGCCACGAGCGGACGGACGAGGAAGCCGAGATCGAGTTCCACTGGATCAACCTGGACGACGCCGTGGAGTCCGTGCTGGCCGGCCGCCTGCACAACCCGTCCGCCGTCGTCGGGATCCTTGCCGCCGCCGCTGCCCGCGCTGACGGATTTTCCGGACTCCGGCCGGCGGACGCGCCCTGGCCCGAGCACCCCAGCCAGCGCTGATGGCCCCTGGTCCTTCGGCTGAAACAGCCCTCCCGGCTGGGGAGGCGGAGACCCGGCCGGCAACGGCCCCCACCGCCATTGACCGCGCCATCACCGACTACCTCCAGCACATGGGCGTGGAGCGGGGCTTGGCCGCCAACACCCTCGCGGCGTACCGCAGGGACCTGGCCCGCTATTCCCGTTACCTTGCCGCCGCGGGCTGCGGCCGGCCGGAGGACATTACCCGGCACCATGTCACGGGGTACGTCCGTGCGCTGGCGGACGGGTCCGACGGCGGTACCGCCCTGGGCGTGCGGTCCGCGGCGAGGACGGTGGTGGCCGTGCGGGGCCTGCACAAGTTCTGGGCCCTCGAAGGATTCACCCCCACCGACCCCGCCAGCGACGTCCATCCGCCGATGCCCGGGAAGCGGCTGCCGAAGGCCATCAGCGTGGACGAAGTCACCCGGATCCTGGAGGCGGCCGGCACCGATACCGCCACAGGCCTGCGGGACCGCGCCCTGCTGGAGTTCCTCTACTCCACCGGTGCCCGGATCAGTGAAGCCGTTGGCCTGGACGTGGATGACATCTCCCTCCAGGAGGCGGAAAGCGGACCGGCCATCGTGCGGCTCTTCGGCAAGGGATCCAAGGAGCGGCTGGTGCCGCTGGGGTCCTACGGAGCCAGGGCCCTGGACGCGTACCTGGTCCGCGGCCGCCCACTGCTGGCGGCCAAGGGGAAGGGCACGCCGGCCTTGTTCCTGAATGCCCGCGGCGGCCGGATCAGCCGGCAGAGTGCGTGGACCATCCTGAAAGCCGCCGCCAAGAAGGCCAACATCACCAAGGATGTTTCACCGCATACCCTCCGGCACTCCTTCGCCACCCACCTGCTCGAAGGCGGCGCGGACGTCCGGGTGGTCCAGGAACTGCTGGGCCACGCCTCAGTAACCACCACCCAGGTCTACACACTGGTCACCGCAGACACTCTTCGGGAAATCTACGCGGCGGCACACCCCCGGGCGCTGGGCTGACGCAGCTCAGGGACAGCGATGTCCTTGTTGTACAGCGCTTCAAGCACCTAGAGCAGCGCTTCGATGGTCAGTTCCACCGGGCCCAGCAGGAAAGCCAACAGGGAGGTGCCCATGCCTGCCAGCAACATCAGACCCGGATGCGCCAAACCAATCACAACCCGGCGCAGGCGCGGGCGGCCACGGAGGAACGATTTCGGCACCCGCGAGAACGTGGGGACCTGCCGCCAGCCGCGCAGCCGCCGCAGGAACCAGGCGCAGCGGGCAACAAACGCCAGCCATAGAACGGCCACTACCAGCGGGACCAGGGCTGCCATCAGGTTGAAACCCAGGGCGGTCACTTCGCGCTCTGAATCACCCGCCAGGGCCTGGATGGTGGTGGAGATGGACGCACTGAGCACTACCGAGATGGCCCACACCATAAATGCGGCAACCAGCGCCAGGAAACGCACGAAGAACAGGCCCAGCACCGATTCCCGGGCGGGTTTCACCTGCTGCCGGGGAGTCACGTGGAGCACGGCAAGGGTGCTGAGCAGCGTGGGCAGGGCAGCCGCGGCCACCAGCAGATACCAAGTCCAGCCGGCCAGGTCCACGAATTCGTCCACCACGATCAGCAGTGTCCAGAAACAGGCCCACGCCCAGCCCCAGTACAAGGGATTGCGCACCAGCCACTCGGGCAGGCGGGCGTCAACGGCCGAGATGCGGGCCGGCCGTATCCCGTGGGCAGTTTCGGGAGTCACAGGTAGAGCTTGGCATATTCGGACGCCCCCTGGCGCTTCCTCGCGGACAACTCCGGCACCCCATAGGCTTAAGGGCATGACTGCAGCACGGGTTACTCTCTGTTTCCTGCTCCGTGAAGGGGATTCGGGCCCGGAGGTGCTGCTGGGACTCAAACGGACCGGGTTTGGCCTTGGCAAGGTAGTGGGCATCGGGGGGCACGTGGAACCCGGTGAGACTGACGCCGAAGCCGTGGTCCGTGAGGTCCTGGAGGAAACCGGCGTGGTGGTCCGGCAGGAAGACCTCGCAGACGCGGGCGTGGTGCAGTTCGTCTTCCCGGCCCGTCCGGCGTGGGACATGCACACGCGCCTTTTCACTGCCCGGACCTGGCAGGGGGAACCGGCGGAAAGCGACGAGATCCTCCCCGGGTGGTTCCCCGTGGATACCCTCCCTGTGGACCGGATGTGGCAGGACGCCGATCACTGGCTGCCCGTGGTCCTGGAAGGCGGCAGGGTCAACATCGTGGTCACCATGGACAGCGACAACGAAGGCGTTGCGTCCTCGGAAAGCCTCCTGCCCTAACCCTCCTGCCCCAAGCCGCCGACTTCAGACCGTTAAGTGCCGACGGCGGCGCGAGTCTCCTCAAGGTGACCCGCGCCGCCGTCGTACTTTCAGTGAAAGCCCGCCCTACGGAAGGTGCCGCTCCTCCGGGCCGACGTACTCGCTCAGCGGGCGGATCAGGGAGTTGGCGTCCAACTGCTCCATGATGTGTGCTGTCCACCCGGTAATGCGGCTGGCCACAAACAGGGGAGTAAACGTTGCTGTGTCGAATCCCATGAGGTGGTACGTGGGGCCGGCGGGGTAGTCGAGGTTGGGCTTGATGGCCTTGGCCTCTTCCATGGCCTGCTCCAGGCCGTTGTAGAGGCCCAGGAGTTCGGGGCGGCCGTAGTGGGCGATCATCTTGTCCAGGGCGGCCTTCATGGTGGGCACCCGCGAGTCGCCGTGCTTGTAGACCCGGTGGCCGAACCCCATCACTTTCTTCTTCTGCGCCAGCGCGTTTTCCATCCAGGCCTTGGCCCGGGCCGCCGCTTCCTCAAGGGACTCCTGCGGGCGGATGCCGATCTCGTCGAACGTGTGCATCACGGCTTCGTTGGCACCGCCGTGCAGCGGACCTTTCAAGGCGCCAATGGCACCGGTGACCGCCGAATGGAGATCCGAGAGGGTGGAAGTGATCACCCGGGCGGTGAACGTGGAGGCGTTAAAGGAGTGCTCGGCATAGAGGATCATTGACACGTTGAACGCCTCCACCACCTCCGGCACCTGTTCCTCGCCAAACGTCATCCACAGGAAGTTCGCCGAATAGCCAAGATCCTCACGAGGCTCGACGACGCCCTGCCCGTGCCGGCGCCGCTGGTCATACGCCACTACGGCCGGCATGGCAGCAAACAGGTCGATGGCTTTGGCCATGTTGGCTTCGCGGGACGCATCCTCGGCCAGGGCGTGCCGCGCGCCCATCACCGACGCGGCCGTCCGGCACACATCCATGGGGTGGGACGTCTCCGGCAGCGCATCGATCACCTGCTTGACCACCGGATCCAGGGCCCGCCCGGACCGCTCGCGTGCAGTAAACTCCGTCAGTTGCTCCTGGCTGGGCAGCTCGCCGTTCCAGAGCAGGTAGGCCACCTCCTCGAAGCTGCACCTGGCCGCGAGCTCCTGGACTGGATAGCCCCTGTACAGCAGGGAGTTGGTGTCCGGATTGACCTTCGAGACGGACGTGTAATCCACCACGACGCCGTCCAGGCCCTTTTTGATGTCCACTTCATCCATGCTGAAACTCCTTCGTTCCTGTCGCCTGTTGCACCAGCGGTACCCGGTGCAGCTTTCCTACTCCCCGGGGACCCGGAAATTGAACACTCCGCTGTCGAAGCGGTTGTAGCCTTCGTAGTCAACGAGATCGTAGAGGCGTGCGCGGGTCAGCATGCTGCCGACCTGCGCCTCCTGCGTGCCCTCAGCCCTAATCGATTCCAGCGTACGCTCGGCAGCGCCCATGGCACTACGGAGAAGGGTCACCGGATATATCACCATGTTCACTCCGACGCCCTGGAGCTGTTCGGTGGTGAAGAGGTCGCTTTTGCCGAATTCGGTCATGTTGGCCAGGATGGGCACGTCCACGGCGTCGCGGATCGCCTTGAATTCTTCCAACGTGGCCATGGCTTCGGGGAAGATCGCGTCCGCCCCGGCGTCCACCAGGGCTTTGGCGCGGTCCTGCGCCGCTTGAAGTCCCTCTGTGGCGCGGATGTCGGTGCGGGCCATGATCAGGAAGTTCGGGTCCCGGCGGGCGTCTGCCGCGGCGCGGATGCGTTTCGTAGCGGTATCCAGGTCCACGACGTTTTTGCCGTCGAGGTGGCCGCAGCGTTTGGGGTTGAACTGGTCCTCGATGTGCAGCCCTGCCAGGCCCGCGTTCTCGATTTCCTGGACGGTGCGGGCCACGTTCATGGGTTCGCCGAAGCCGGTGTCGGCGTCCACGATGGCGGGCAGGTCCGTCATCCGGGCGATCTGCCCGGCCCGGGTGGCAACCTCGGTGAGGGTGGTCAAGCCGATGTCGGGCAGGCCAAGGTCGTTGGCCAGGACCGCGCCGGAGATGTAGACGCCGGCGAAGCCTTTCTCCTCGATCAGCCGGGCGGAGAGCGGGTTGAACGCGCCGGGAAACTGGGCGATGGTCCCGGAAGCGAGGAGTTCGCGGAACCGGATCCGTTTCTGTTCGGGGGTGGTTTTGGAGTACAGCATTAGAAGAGTCCCTTGGGTGCGGCGCCGAGGTCGATGATCCCGGGGGCGGCGGTGATGTTCAGCTGGTCCAGTTCCCCTGCGGCGAGTTCGGGGAGGCGTTCGACGGCGGCGAGGAACCGTTCGATTTCGGCTTCCTCCACGAGGCCGGCGGCGAGCGTGCGGAACTTGTGAATGTACTGCTCGCGGCCGAAGGGGCGGGCGCCGAGGGGGTGGGCGTCGGCGACGGCGATCTCGTCGGTGATGACGGTGCCGTCGGTAAGGGTGATTTCCACTGACCCGCCGAAGGCCTTCTCCGAAATGTCCAGGGAGTGGTAGCGGCGGGTCCATTCCGGATCCTCCTCCGTGGAGACCTTCTGCCAGAGGTCCACCGTATCCGGCCGGGCGGCGCGTTCGGGGGAGTAGGAGTCAACGTGGTGCCAGGCCCCGTCCTGCAGGGCGACGGTGAAGATGTAGGGGATGGAGTGGTCCAGCGTTTCCCGGGATGCGGTGGGGGAGTACTTCTGGGGGTCGTTGGCCCCGGAGCCGATGACGTAGTGGGTGTGGTGGCTCGTCTTGATCAGCACGGACTTCACGTTGCCCGGGTCGGTGGCCTCGGGGTGCTCGCGGTGCAGCTTGCGTGCGAGGTCGATCCAGGCCTGGGCCTGGTACTCGGCCGAGTGTTCCTTCGTGTAGGTGTCCAAAATGGCGCGCTTGGCCTCGCCCGCTTCCGGAAGCGGGACCTGGTAGGACGCCTCCGGGCCGTCCAGCATCCAGGCGATCACCCCGTCTTCGCCTTCGTAAATGGGCACGGGCGAGGTCTGGCCACGCATCGCCCGGTCCGCGGCCTCAACCGCCATCTTCCCTGCGAACGCGGGGGCGTGGGCCTTCCACGTGGAAATCTCACCCTTGCGCGACTGGCGGGTGGCGGTGGTGGTGTGCAGCGCCTGTCCGACGGACTGGAAGATCGTCTCGACGTCGAGCCTCAGGAGGGTGCCGATCCCGGCCGCGGCGGAGGGGCCAAGGTGGGCCACATGGTCGATCTTGTGCTTATGCAGGCAGATGGCCTTGACCAGGTTCACCTGAATCTCATACCCGGTGGCGATGCCCCGGATCAGGTCCCGGCCGCTGGAACCCACGTGCTGACCCACTGCGAGGATCGGCGGAATGTTGTCGCCCGGGTGGGAGTAGTCCGCAGCAAGGAAGGTGTCGTGGTAGTCCAGTTCGCGCACTGCCACCCCGTTGGCCCATGCGGCCCATTCGGGGGAGACCCGTTCGCCGATGCCGAAGACCTTCGCGCCCTTTCCGCCGGTGCTCGGACCATGGGCGAGTGCCTGCGCGCGGGCCGCCACGATCGGGGCGCGGTTCAGCGAAGCGATGGCCACCGAGGCGTTATCGATGATCCGGTTGATCACCATCTCCGTGACATCGGCGGTGACCTCCACCGGGTCCGCGGCGACCCTGGCAATTTTGTGGGCCAGCTGGTCCTCGCGGGAGAGGTTCTCTTCGCTCTTGTAGACGCGGACGTGGTGTTCCTTGACCATGGGGCTCCTTCTAACGGGGTGTGTGGGTTGCTTTGATGTGGGACAGGCTGCGGTGCAGATGCAGGGTGGTGGCCGCCTGCGCCAGTCCCGGGTTGCCGATGGCGATGGCCTCGGCGATGGCGGCATGTTCGGCTGCCGCGGCTGTCAGCCGGGCGGCATCGTCGGCGGCCATGCGGCGGATGCGGACCAGGTGGACCCGGAGGCTCCGCATCGCCTGGGCCAGGTAGGAATTGGAGATGGCGGCGTCGATGGCCGAGTCCAGCCGTTCCACGAGCAGGTAGTAGTCATCCAAAGCGGGTGCGCTGTTGGTGATCAGCGAAGGCGCCGCCCGGAAATCCGCCTCAAGTGTCCGGAAGGTACCGGCATCGCCCCGTTGCGCCGCCAGCGCCGCAGCCTTGCCTTCGAGCGTCTCGCGCAGTTCGAACAGTTCGTCGATATCCTCCAGCGAGATATCGGTGACGACGACGCCGCGGCCGCCTGCCGCCGTCGTCAGCCCTTCTGCAGCCAGGCGGCCCAGCGCCTCCCGGAGTGGAGTGCGTGAGACGCCAAGCCGCTCCGCCTGTTCCACCTCGGCCAGCAAAGTGCCCGGCTGGAGCCGCCACTGGACGATGTCATCGCGGAGTGCGGTGTAGGCGCGGTCGCTGGCTCGCACTGGTAGTCCCTTCGTCGATACCCGCCAGTGTATACAAGGAAAGCTAAAAAAGCAGCGCAGGACAAATATTTAGATGAAAAAAGCCCTGGCTGTATACATGCTCCGAAAGTGGGATTTCGACAGGCTCAATCACCGGTCGCTGACAGGCTCAATCACCGGTCGCTGCCAGGCTCAATCACAGGAGGTGGCAGGCCCGATCACCGGAGGGTGGCAGGAGCAATCATCGTGCTGCCCACCGGTATTCGTTTTCCGGCCGGCCCGGAGTGCCGTAACGGGCAGTCCTGGATACCGTTCCGGCGTCGGCAAGGTATTCCAGGTAGCGGCGGGCGGTGACGCGGGACATGCCCAGGGCGTCCATGACTTCCGTGGCGGATACGGCACCCTGCTGCTCCTTCATAAACTCCTGGACGGACGCCAGGGTTGACACCGAAAGCCCCTTCGGCAAAGGCAGTTCGGAGGGCGCCCGCAGGCTGGCGAACGCCTGGTCCACGTCCGTCTGGGAAGCTCCTGCCTTTCCGGAGCCCCCAGGCGGGCCCGCCAGCTGCTGCCGGAACTGGCGGTAACTCTCCAGTTTGTCCGCGAAGGTGGCGTAGGTGAACGGCTTAATCAAATACTGGACAACGCCAATGGCCACGGCGCTTCGCACGATGGCCAGTTCGCGGACGGCGGTGATGGCGATGATGTCGGCGAGGATCCCGGACGCCCGCATGCGGCGGGCGATATCCAGGCCGTGGAGGTCGGGAAGGTTCATATCCAGCAGCACCAGCTCCACCGGGTTGCCGGCAGCGACGAACTCGTTGAGCAGCCGCAGGGCGGACTGTCCGTCCGGGGCAGTCCCGGCCAGCTCGAAGCCCGCCAGCCGCCCCACGTAAGCCGCGTGTGCGGCAGCCGCGATAGCCTCATCCTCCACCACGAGGACCCGGATGTTGCTCACGCTTTGTGCTCCTTCTTTGCCGGCGCCGCGGCGGGGAGGAAAACTTCGAACTTGGCGCCACGCCGGCCATTGATTGTCAGGGTACCCCCCAGGCGGTGCACAGCCTGGCGGACCAGCGCCAGGCCGATGCCCCGTCCGCCCTGGCCGGCGGGCTTGGTGCTGAAGCCATGCCGTAGCAGATTGTCTGCGGCAGCAGGCTCGATGGCGGGGCCTGAATCGTGCACGGTGATGTCCAGGCCTTCCTCATCGGCCTCCACCGTCAGTTCCACCTGCCGGGGGGCCGGTCCGTCGGCCGCTGCATCCATGGCATTGTCCAGCAGGTTGCCAAGAATGGTTACCAGGTCCTGCACGGCAATCCCCGCCACGCTCGCCGAGCCAAGCGCGGACACGTCCAGCTGTACGCCCCGTTCGTGCGCCTCGGCCACTTTGCCCATCACCAGGGCACCAAGCACCGGCTCGTCCACCGAACTGACCATGTCATCTGTGAGCTGCTGGCTGAGTTCGAGGTCCTTCGTTGCGAAGGACAGTGCCTCCTGGGTGCGCCCCAGCTCCAGCAGCGAAACCATGGTGTGCAGCCGGTTCGCGTGCTCGTGGGTCTGCGCGCGAAGTGCGTCAGAGAGCGTGCGCATGGTTTCCAGCTCGCTGCCGAGGGCTTCAATTTCCGTCCTGTCCCGCAGGGTGGCCACAGTCCCGTAGACAGGGGTCTTGCCGCGGCTGGCGGACACCTCGGGCCCCTTTGCCGGTCCCTGGTTCACCACCAGGATGCGTGAGCCGGTCAGGACAGTCTCGTCCTTGGCGCTGCGCCCCGACGCGAACAGTGTCCGGAGCCCTTCATCAAGGGGCAGCTCAGACAGTGACGGCGGCCGGGTGGGGTCCTTGCTCCCGGGACTGTCCAGGCCCAGCAGTTCGGCCGCCTGGTCGTTATACATCACCACGTGGCCCTTGGTATCGATCAGGATCAGTCCCTCCCGCACCGAATGCAGCACCGACTCGTAGTAGGCGAAAAGCTGGGCCAACTGTTCAGGTCCCCAGCCCCGCGTGACCCGGCGGAGGTACCGGCCCAGCAGCCACGAGGCCAGCGAGCCGCCCACCAGCAGGGCCAGTCCGATGGCCACCAGGGCGGGCAGCCGGCCGGACAGGGCGACATCCACGCTCCGGACCGTGACGCCAGCGGCCACCAGTGCTTTGACGTTCCCGGCGGCATCCTTCACCGGCGCTATGGTTCGCACCGAGGGCCCCAGCGTTCCGGCGGTAACTTCGGTGAATGTCTCGCCACGCAGTGCGGCGTCGATGGACCCGATGTAGGGCCGGCCGAGTTCCTCGTTCCGGGGATGCGTCCACCGCGTCCGGTCCGGGGCCATGATCGTCACGAAGTCGGCACCCGATCCGGCCATCACGTTGAGGGCGTAGGGCTGCAGCAAGGCCGAGGGGTTGGTGGTGTCCGCGGCCTGGAGGACCAGGGGGTTGGCGGCGACCGCCGCAGCAACACCGGTCATCCGGCGCCCGGCTTCCTCATACGTGCGGTCCCGGGCATCGATAAACGTGGCGGTGCCAACGATCGCGATGAACGACACCACAATCAGCAGGTTCGCCACGAAAAGCCGGCGGGCGATACTCCAGCGGTGGATCATCTGTACCTTTCCCCAACCGATTAACTTCGCCCCGGCCGAACTGCGTCACGACCAATATGAACGCAACGGTGAGCTGGGTCACCACCTGCCCAATGATGGATATCACACCGGAGGACGTGGGCCCAGAGACTGTGCCGCAGCGTCTACCAGATTATCCAAAGGAGACACATCATGGCTTCTCAACGAGGAGAGTCGCTTGACAGCGTGAAGACGCCGCGCAAGGGCCTGGACAAATCGCATTACCTCTATATCGCCGTCATCGTCGCCGTCATCCTGGGCGCCGTCGTCGGCCTGCTGTTCCCCGAGGTGGGCAAATCCCTCAAGCCGCTCGGCGACGGATTCATCAAGCTCATCAAGATGATGATCGCCCCCATCATCTTCTGCACCATCGTCCTGGGCATCGGTTCCATCGCAAAGGCCGCCACGGTGGGCAAGGTAGGCGGCCTGGCCCTGCTCTACTTCGTCATCATGTCCACCTTCGCCCTGGCCATCGGCCTGGTGGTGGGCAACATCATCCACCCCGGTGAGGGCCTCAAGCTGACCCCTTACGATCCCAACAAGAAGGCCGCCACGGACAGCACCGTGGACTTCCTGCTCGGCATCATCCCCAGTGACATACCCGTCCTGCCTACCCTCCTTGCTGCCATCCTCGTCGGTTTTGCACTGCAGAAGATGGGACCGCAGGGCGCACCGATCCTGAAGGCCATCGGCCACGGCCAGGCCCTCGTGTTCCGCATCCTCATCATGATCATGTGGCTCGCCCCGGTAGGTGCCTTCGGTGCCATCGCCGCGGTTGTCGGCGCCACCGGATTCCAGGCCATCATCAGCATGTTCACCCTGATGCTTGCCTTCTACATCACCTGCGCCCTGTTCATCGTGGTCATCCTCGGCGGCCTGCTCCAGGTGGTATCCGGCGTCAACATCTTCAAGCTCATGAAGTACCTGGCCCGCGAATACCTGCTCATCTTCTCCACGTCCTCCTCTGAGGCGGCACTGCCCCGCCTGATCGCGAAGATGGAACATCTCGGCGTCTCCAAGCCCGTCGTCGGCGTGACGGTCCCCACCGGCTACTCCTTCAACCTTGACGGCACGGCCATCTACCTGACCATGGCATCCCTCTTCGTTGCCAATGCCATGGGCACCCCGCTGGACCTGGGCGCCCAGATCTCCCTCCTGATCTTTATGATCATCGCCTCCAAGGGTGCTGCCGGCGTCACCGGTGCCGGCCTGGCAACACTCGCTGCCGGCCTGCAGGCACACAAGCCCGAACTGCTCGGCGGCGTGGGCATGATTGTGGGCATCGACCGGTTCATGTCCGAGGCCCGCGCCCTGACCAACTTCACCGGCAACGCCGTGGCAACCATCCTGATCGGCACCTGGGTCAAGGAGATCGACGGCGGCCAGGTCGGCCGGGTCCTCTCAGGCCAAGAGCCGTTTGACGAGGCAACCATGATGGCCCACCACCATGGCGAGATGGCACCGAAGGAAGAAGGTGCACGGGAGGCCGCGAAGGCCTAGCCCTCCGCAGCTGTCGCAAAACCGCCCCCGCAGCACTCCTGTGGGGGCGGTTTTCTGCGTGCCCTGGCAGCAACCTTCTACCTCAGCTAGAGGGTAAAGGCTCAACATCCGCGGAAAGTCAAGTTGCCTCGAATACCGTGTCGGGCGCTGTAACCTTGGGAAGAAGCAGGAGCGTTGCTGGCCATCCAGCGGCAGGAAATCACCGTCATCGAAAGTGTGGATAGATACGTGAGCAGCGAACAGGGTTCAGCAACTCTGGAGGGCACGGAATTCGACCTGGAAGACGCGGTGATGGGGCCCACCGGGCGCCCATACCGCGAGTTCCCGGAACCCGCGCCGCTGTCCTCCCACGGTCCGGCCCGCGTCATCGCCATGGTTAACCAAAAAGGCGGCGTCGGCAAGACCACCTCCACCATCAACCTCGCGGCAGCGCTGGCTGAATACGGCCGTCGTGTGCTCCTGGTGGACTTCGATCCCCAGGGCGCCCTGTCCGCCGGCCTTGGCGTGAACCCGCACGAACTGGACCTCACGGTCTACAACGTCCTGATGGACCGCAAAGTAAACATCCGGGACGCCATCCACCGGACCGGCGTGGAGAACGTCGACCTGCTGCCGGCAAACATCGACCTCTCGGCAGCCGAAGTGCAGCTGGTCAACGAGGTGGCACGCGAGCAGGTGCTGGACCGTGCCCTCAAGAAGGTCGAAGACGACTACGACGTCGTCCTCATCGACTGCCAGCCGTCGCTCGGACTCCTCACCGTCAACGCCCTCACGGCAGCGCATGGCGTCATCATCCCGCTGATCTGCGAGTTTTTTGCCCTCCGTGCCGTGGCGCTGCTGGTGGAAACCATCGACAAAGTCCAGGACCGGCTCAACCCCCGCCTGCAGGTGGACGGCGTGCTGGCCACCATGTACGACGCCCGCACGCTGCACAGCCGCGAAGTGATCGCCCGCCTGGTGGAAGCCTTCGGGGACAAGGTCTTCGAAACCGTCATCAAACGCTCCATCAAGTTCGCCGACGCCACCGTGGCCGCCGAACCCATCACGAGCTATGCCGCCACCCATGTGGGAGCCGACGCCTACCGCAGGCTGGCCAAGGAACTGATTTCGCGCGGCGGCGCACCCTAGCCACGCCGTGGCCGAAACCAAGCCCGGCTTTGAGGTGCGGCTGGCCAACTTCACGGGTCCGTTCGACCTCCTCCTGGGGCTGATCGCCAAACACCAGCTGGACATCACCGAGGTGGCCATCGCCACCGTGACCGACGAGTTCATCAAGTACATCCGCAACCTGCAGAAGCTGGGCGAAGAGTGGGCCCTCGACGAGGCCAGCGAATTCCTGGTGATCGCCGCGACGCTACTGGACCTCAAAGCTGCCCGGCTCCTGCCTGCCGGCGAGGTGGACAACGACGAAGACATTGCGCTGCTGGAAGCCAGGGATCTGCTCTTCGCCCGCCTGCTGCAGTACAAAGCCTTTAAGCAGGTGGCCGGTATCCTTGGCGAAACCCTCCACCGGGAAGCCCTGCGCTTTCCAAGGCAGGTGGCGCTGGAAGGACACTTCGCCGCGATGCTCCCCGAACTGGTCTGGAAACACACGCCCGGGCAGTTCGCCCGTTTGGCGGAGGCGGCCATGCAGCCGAAGGCTCCACCGCCCACGGAAGTGGGGCTGGCCCACCTTCACGGCGGTACCGTCAGCGTCAAGGAGCAGGCTGAAATCGTGGGGCTGCGGCTGCAGCTCGAGTCGCCACTGACGTTCCGGGCCCTGATCGCCGACGCCGACTCCACCCTGGTGGTGGTGGCCAGGTTCCTTGCCCTCCTGGAACTGTTCAGGGACAAGGCGGTGTCCTTCGACCAGCTGTCGCCCCTGGGGGACTTGGCCGTGCACTGGACGGCCGGGAGCGGCGACTGGTCCGCGGAAAACCTGAGCGAGGAATTTGAGGAGCAGTTGTGACCCAACAACCAACCAATGGCGCAGCCCAGGGGGAGCCGGACGTCAACAGCCTTCCCGGCGGCGCCAAAGCGGCCTTGGAGGCCGTGCTGATGGTCATCGACGAGCCCGCCACAGAAGAGGAGCTGGCCGCGGGACTGGAGCTGACCGTTGATGCGGTGGGCGCCCTGCTGGCCGAACTCCAGTGGGAGTATAGCGGCTATACTGTTAACGCCCCGGATATGGATTCAGCCAGCCCAGCTGGTTTCGGCTCCAGCCCCCGGGGTTTTGAATTGCGGAAAGTCGCCGGCGGCTGGCGGATCTACTCCCGTGCTGAATTCGCCCACATCGTGGGCAAATACGTGCTGGAGGGGCAGACGGCCAGGCTCACCCAGGCCGCCCTGGAAACGCTCGCGGTGATCGCCTACCGCCAGCCGGTCTCCAGGGCCAGGGTGTCCGCAATCAGGGGAGTTAATGTCGACTCCGTCGTACGGACACTCGCCCAGCGCGGGCTGATCGAGGACACGGGAACGGATCCCGAGTCCGGCGCCATCCTCTACCGGACTACGTCGTACTTCCTGGAACGGATGGGAATCAGTTCAGTTGCCGAGCTGCCGCAGCTGTCCCCGCACCTCCCGGGGCTGGACGGGATCGCGGAGTTTTACGACGCCGAAACAACGTAGGCAGGGACCATCCCTGGCTGCAGCACGAGTATTTACAAGGGCAGATTATTTCTGCACGGCTGGTTAGGGTTGTCTGTGGACACCTTGCCGGTCAACATATCGAAGGACGGGTCATGACACAGGCGGGACGCCAGGGTTCACCACGTAACAGTTCGGGACGCAACAGCTCCGGACACAACAACACACCGGGACGCAACAGCTCCCAGGGCGGCGCTTCAGCCGGCGGCTTCCGCGGCGGTTCAGCCAAGCGCGGCACCGGATTCGGCAGCGACCGCCCGCACCGCGCACCCAAGCCGCGCGAGGAGCGCTTCATCGATCCGGATCAGGCGCCGGACGCCCGGACAGGCGGGGGATCCCCGGAACCAAGGGCTGCCAAGCCTTCTTCCCGGAAGCCGGCCGCGCGCAAGCCCGGAGCCAAGAAGGCGCCCGGAACGCCCGGCGCACCCAAGCAGAAGCCACGGACCGGCGCCCCCGGGGCAGCCGCCTCACGCGCCTTCGGCAGCGAACGCTTCGGCCAGAACCTCGGGCCGATCCGCAAGCCGTCACGCAAGAAAGGCCCGCGCGGCGACGTTCCCCAGTCCGAACTCCACGATGCCGACGGCGTGCGCCTGCAAAAGGTGATGGCCTCCGCCGGTGTGGCCTCGCGGCGCGTCTGCGAAGAGATGATTGCAGAAGGCCGGGTGGAAGTGGACGGCCAGGTGGTCACCGAACTCGGTGTCCGCG
Organism: Pseudarthrobacter sp. fls2-241-R2A-168; assembly: GCF_030209335.1. Lineage (NCBI taxonomy): Bacteria > Bacillati > Actinomycetota > Actinomycetes > Micrococcales > Micrococcaceae > Pseudarthrobacter > Pseudarthrobacter sp. fls2-241-R2A-168. The sequence continues at coordinate 189,054 of NZ_JARVSG010000015.1, read as the reverse complement.
TCGATCCGAAAACCGCCGTCATCCACGTGGACGGCATCCGGATCCAGCTGGACGAAAACATGGTCTACATGGTGTTCAACAAGCCCAAGGGCGTCGTCTCCACCATGGAGGACCCCGAGGGCCGGCCCTGCATCAGTGACTTCCTCCGGAACCAGCACGGTGAACGGCTCTTCCACGTGGGCCGGCTGGACGTCGCCACCGAGGGGCTGCTCCTGCTGACGAACGACGGCGAGCTGGCCAACCGCCTGACCCACCCGTCCTACGAGGTTCCCAAGACGTACCTTGTCCAGGTCCGCGGCCCGTTCCCGCAGGGGATCGGTAGCCAGCTTAAGCAGGGTGTGGAACTTGAGGACGGTTTTGCCAACGTCGACTCCTTCAAGCTCGTGGACTCCACCCCCGGGCACGTGCTGATCGAGGTAGTGCTGCACTCCGGCAAGAACCGGATCGTCCGCCGCCTGTTCGACGCCGTCGGATTCCCGGTCCTGCGGCTGGTGCGCGTCAAGGTGGGGCCCATCGGCCTGGGCGACCAGCGCCAGGGCAGCATCCGCAACCTTGGCAAGCAGGAAGTCGGCCACCTGCTGGCATCCGTAGGACTCTGACCATGTCCGCTTTCCAGAGCCAGGGCCGCGGGCACCTGGACGGTCCGGTGGTGGTCCTTGGCACAGGGCTGCTGGGGACGAGCATCGGTCTGGGCCTTCGCGGCCGCGGGGTTCAGGTGTACCTCTCCGATCCCTCGCCCACCAACCAGGCGGTTGCGGTGGACATCGGGGCAGGGCAGCCCCTGGCTGCGTTGGCAGGTCAGACGCCGCAGCTGGTGGTGGTTGCCGCGCCGCCGGATGTCACGGCCGATGTTGTGGCGAAGGCGCTGGCTGACTACCCCGGGTCCGTGGTGGTGGACATTGCCAGCGTCAAGGCGGGAATCCTCTCAGCCCTGCGCAGCTGCGGCGTGGACCTCTCACGCTACGTGGGCACCCATCCCATGGCCGGACGGGAGAAATCCGGCCCGGTAGCCGCGCGCGGCGAGCTCTTCACTTCGATGCCGTGGGTGGTGTGCCCGTCTGAAGAGACTTCAGGTGCCGCACTCCAGGTGGCCCGCTCGCTGGCCGCCGACCTCGGTGCAGTCGTCTCCCAGTTCACCGCTGATGAACATGATGAAGCGGTCGCGCTTGTCTCGCACCTGCCCCAGGTGATGTCCTCGCTTTTGGCCAGCCGTCTTCAGGGTACGCCGCTGCACGCGCTCTCCCTTGCGGGAAACGGCCTGCGGGACGTTACCCGCATTGCTGCCAGCGATCCCACCCTCTGGGTGCAGATCCTGGGCGGCAATGCGGCCAAGGTGGTGGAGATCCTTTACGGCGTGCGCGAGGACCTCAACCGGCTGATCGGAACGCTGGAACAGCCGGCGGCTCCAGGTGCCCGCCTGGACCTCGCGCAGCTGATCAGCGAAGGCAATGCCGGACAGGCCCGCATTCCGGGCAAGCACGGCGGGCCTCCGCAGGCATACTCCTGGCTCACCGTTCTGGTGGACGACAAGCCGGGACAGATCGCGCAGCTCCTCACCGAGATTGGTGAGATCGGCGTCAACGTTGAGGACTTGCGGCTGGACCATTCGTCCGGACAGAACGTGGGCATGGTGGAATTGTCAGTGTTGCCCAACAAGCATGACCACCTGATCGAAGCTTTAAACGACCGCGGATGGCGGGTACTTCAGTAATGACACAGGAACTTCTTGACACCCTGCCGGCGCTCCGCGTCGGCAGGCCACTGGTGGTTGCCATCGACGGGCCGTCCGGCTCGGGCAAGTCCAGCGTCAGCAAGGAAGTGGCCCGCAGGCTCCGCCTCGCCTACCTCGATACCGGTGCAATGTACCGTGCACTCACCTGGCACTGCGTCACCCACGGCATTGACCTCGACGACGCCGCTTCCGTGGAGCAGGCCTCCCGCGACCTGGTCCTGGACCTGAGCACCAGCCCGAACGAGGAGTACGTCCGGGTTGACGGCGTGGACGTCACCGACGCCATCCGGGAACCCGCCATCTCTTCGGCAGTCAGCGCCGTGGCCACCACCCTTGGTGCCAGGACGGAGCTCATCCGGCGGCAGCGGGCCCTGATTGAAAAGCACCACCGCCGCATGGTGGTGGAAGGCAGGGACATCACCACCGTCGTCGCGCCCGGCGCAGAGGTGCGGATGCTGCTCACAGCCAGCGAGGAAGCCCGGCTTCGCCGCCGCGGCATCCAGCTTGGCGGAACGCAGGACGCCGAACAGCTGGCCGCGCAGGTGACCCACCGCGACGCCAAGGACTCCACGGTGGTCAACTTCACGCAGGCCGCCTCGGGCGTGGTCACCCTGGACTCCTCGGACCTCGACTTCGACCAGACAGTTGCCGCAGCCCTGGTGATTGTGACCAAGGTCCTGAACCGTGACTGACCCGGCCATCAACCAGCCGGCCATGGGCGGCGGGCCGGAGATTCCGGCCGGCTGGACCATGGCCTGGAGCAGGCCCGTGGGCTGGATCCTGGACCACCTCGTGTACCGGACGTCCGTCACCGGGCGGGACAATGTCCCCACCGGCGGGCCGGTGATTTTTGCCGCCAACCACATCAGCTTCCTGGACGGCCCGGTCATGTTCGGCGCCTCCCCGCGGCCCATGCACATCCTGGTGAAACAGGAAATGTTCAATGGCTTCCTGGGCCGGGTCCTCACCGCCTCCGGGCAGCTGCCGGTGGACCGTTCGGGAGACCGCGCCGCGTTGCAGCGTTGCAGGAAAGTGCTCGACGCCGGCCGTTGCGTCGGGATTCTTCCTGAGGGTACGCGGGGGAGCGGGGCCGCCGAAGACATCAATAACGGCGTTGCCTGGCTGGCGCTGAACTCCGGCGCCCCGGTGGTGCCGGTCGCGATCCTCGGCACCCGCAAAGGCGACGAACACCTCGATTCCGTACCACGGCCGGGCAGGCGGTTCCACGTCAGCTTCGGCAATGCGCTGACGCTGACCCGCCGGGCCGGCGAAAGCGGCCGTGCTTCAATGGACAGGGCGGCGCTGGAGATCCGCGCCGCACTGTCAGGGCATGTGCAGGATTCCATCCAGCTCACCGGGCAGCCACTGCCGGCGGCCGGCAATTCACAAAGACTTCAAGCAGTAGCCGGGACGCCGGCAGATGACCACTAAGGACAGTGCAATGAGCGACACCACCCAAACCTCCGGCCACCCAGGCGCCGGCGACGACGAATACACTCCGGCAGGCACCGACCAGGTTGCCGAACGGCTGGCGGCAATTGACGACGACGAAGCCGAGCTTCGTGCGGCGTCCCTCCGGGCAGGCCTTGAGGACTACGACCTCGACGAGGACGATGCCGCGCTCCTCAGCGGCGACTTCGGCGACGAGGACTATGACGGGCCCGTCAAGCTGGATCCAGTCCTGGCCATCATCGGCCGCCCCAACGTGGGCAAGTCCACCCTGGTGAACCGCATCCTGGGCCGCCGCGAAGCAGTAGTTGAAGACACCCCCGGCGTCACCCGTGACCGCGTGATGTACTCCGCCCACTGGAACGGCCGCAACTTCACCCTCGTGGACACCGGCGGCTGGGAGCACGATGCCCGCGGCATCCACGCCCGGGTGGCCGAGCAGGCCGAAATGGCGGTAGAGCTCGCAGACGCCGTCCTTTTCGTCGTCGACTCCGCCGTGGGCGCCACCGCCACCGACGAAGGCGTCATGAAGATGCTGCGCCGCAGCAAGAAGCCCGTCATCATGGTGGCCAACAAGGTAGACGACTTCGCGCAGGAAGCGGACTCCGCCGCACTGTGGGGCCTCGGCTTCGGCGAGCCCTACCCGGTGTCCGCCCTGCACGGCCGCGGCGTGGCCGACCTCCTGGACCATGTGATGGACGTGCTGCCCGAGTTCTCCACCATTGAGGGCCTGGAACGCTCCGGCGGCCCCCGCCGCATTGCCCTGATCGGCCGCCCCAACGTGGGCAAGTCCTCGCTGCTGAACAAGCTCGCCGGCACCGAGCGCGTGGTGGTGGACAACACCGCCGGAACCACCCGCGACCCCGTGGACGAATTCATCGAGCTCGGCGGCCGGACCTGGCGCTTCGTGGACACGGCAGGCATCCGCCGCCGCCAGCACATGGCGCAGGGCGCGGACTTCTACGCCTCCCTGCGGACACAATCCGCGCTCGAAAAGGCCGAGGTCGCCGTCGTGCTCCTCGCCGTGGACGAGGTCCTCAGCGAACAGGACGTCCGGATCCTGCAGCTCGCCATTGAATCGGGCCGCGCCCTGGTGCTGGCGTTCAACAAATGGGACCTGCTCGACGACGAACGCCGGCGCTACCTTGAGCGTGAAATCGAACAGGACCTGGCCCACGTGAACTGGGCTCCCCGGGTCAATATCTCGGCGAAAACCGGATGGCACAAGGACCGGCTGGTTCCCGCCCTGGACGTGGCGCTGGAAAGCTGGGACAAGCGCATCGCCACCGGCCGCCTGAACGCCTTCCTGGGCGAGCTCGTGGCGGCCCACCCGCACCCGGTCCGTGGCGGCAAGCAGCCGCGCATCCTCTTCGGCACCCAGGCCTCCAGCCGGCCGCCGAAGTTCGTGCTGTTCACCACCGGTTTCCTGGATCCCGGCTACCGCCGCTTTATCACCCGCCGGCTGCGGGAAACCTTTGGCTTCGAGGGCACGCCCATCGAGGTCAGCATGCGCGTGCGGGAAAAGCGGGGCAAGAAGCGTTAATTGCGGTGATATCCGCAACACGCGATGCCCCGAATCCCGGAAAGTGTCACTGGCACCCTCCGGGATCGTGTAAGCTCTTCTAGGTGGTTCGGCCGGACTGCTGGTGGAAATCCCCGGGTCAGCCCGCGGATGAAGCGCAGCGGAGAACGGCGGAACTAACGGGCTGTAGCGCAGCTTGGTAGCGCACTTGACTGGGGGTCAAGGGGTCGCAGGTTCAAATCCTGTCAGCCCGACCAAAAAAGTGGAAGCACCGGAGAAATCCGGTGCTTCCACTTTTTTGTTGCCGTTTTTGCCCGCTAACCCCTGGCCCGCTGTCCCGGGCTCCGCACCCTCTTCCGGACACAACACCCGGGCGTTCGCGGTGGTTTTGTCCGGAAGCGGGTGTCCACCGGGGAGCCCGCCACTACTTAAGGAACTTCGAGGTCCTGCGGTCGGCCAGGATCTTGCCCTTCGTCTGGCAGGTGGGGCAGTACTGCAGCGCCGTATCAGCGAAAGACACCTCGCGGACGGTGTCCCCACAGACAGGACACGGCTGGCCGGTCCGGGCATGGACGCGCATGTGGCTGCGCTTGACGTCCTTCAGGTCCTTGGGCGGCTTGCCGCGTGCCTCGGCCAGGGCCGTGCCCAGGATGCTGTGGATGGAGTCGTAGAGGACCTGGACCGTCCCGCGGTCCAGGGACTTGGCGGTGGCAAAGGGTGAAATCCGCGCCGCGTGCAGAATCTCGTCACTGTAGGCGTTGCCGATGCCGGCGATCACGCTCTGGCTCCTCAGGAGCCCCTTGATCTGCTGCGAACTGCCGGCGAGGATCTCCGCCAGCATGTCGGCGTCGAACGCCTCGGTAAACGGATCCGGTCCCAGCGTGGCGATGCCCGGAACCTCCTGCGGATCCCGCACCACGTAGACGGCGAGGCTCTTCTTCGTTCCAGCCTCGGTGAGGTCGATGCCGCGCGCACCATCGGAGCCCTTGAAAGTGAATCGGGCAGCGATGTGTCCCTTGCCCATCCGCAGTTGCGCATCCGTGGGGGAATCAGTGAACCGGACCCAGCCGGCCCGGGCCAAATGGAACACCAAGGAGATTCCGCCGGTGTCGATGCTGACGAATTTGCCAAAGCGGCGCACCCCGGTCACGGTCCTGCCCTCAAGAGCGTTGAACGGCGGATCAGCTGTCTTGAGTACCGCGAAGGAAACGATCTGCACTTTGGTCACGGACGTTCCCTGCAGATGATCGTCAAGAAATTCGGCCAGGCCGGCCACCTCGGGAAGTTCGGGCATCGCTTACCCTGCGGCTTCCCCGGGTCCGGAAACAGTGCGTGCGGTCATGGGTCCCATCTTGTCAGAATCCTCCGCGAACGCCCCGGCACTTGTGCCTATACTTTCAGCGGCGGCCTGTTTGGGCCCCGTTGACATTGGTGTTCGACCCGATGAAAGGCCCCTGATGAGCAACATTCCCGAAGACCTGTCCTACACCGCCGAACATGAGTGGGTCTCTGCCCCTAACGCCGACGGCGTGGTACGGGTGGGCATCACCGACTTCGCCCAGGACGCACTAGGGGACGTTGTGTACGCCCAAATGCCCGAAGTTGGCACAAAGGTTACGGCGAACGAAGTAGTGGGCGAGGTTGAATCCACCAAGAGCGTCAGCGACATCTACGCGCCGGTCAGCGGCGAAATAGTTGCCCGCAACGATTCCCTGGACACCGATTCGGCCCTGATCAACACCGATCCCTACGGCGACGGCTGGCTCATTGAAGTCAAACTGGCCGAACCGGACGCCGTCGAGTCATTGCTCAGTGCATCCGAGTACGAACAACAGGTAGGCTGAAACCTAACCGGTACATCCGGTTCGGCCGGACGTGAAGTCGGAACGTCTTCGCACGTCAGCGGCCGGATCGGAAGCCGGTTCCGGACCTGCAGGGCAGGTGCGGAGGGTAAAAAGTTCAATGCCGGCGTGAGCGCCGCATAGTCGATGAGGAGGAGTCCATGGCTGGCCACACACACAACCCTGCCGATGGGGAATACGGCAATGGTGCGGCTAGGGCGTCGGAGACCACCTCGATCCACCTCACCCCGGTGACCGATGAACCCACCATCGCACCCAAGCTGTCATCAGATGAGCGCAGCTCCGTCGAGGCACTGCCGGCGGGGTCCGCACTCCTCGTTGCGCACAGCGGCCCGAATGCCGGTGCCCGTTTCCTGCTGGATTCTGACGTCACCACCGCCGGCCGCCACCCTGATGCCGACATCTTCCTCGACGACGTCACCGTTTCCCGCCGCCATGTGGAATTCCGGCGCACTGCGCGGAGCTTCGAAGTGGTGGACAAGAACAGCCTGAACGGTACCTACGTCAACCACGACCGCGTTGACAGTGTGGAGCTCAAGTCCGGCAGCGAAGTCCAGATCGGCAAGTTCCGCCTCACCTTCTACCTGAGCCCTGCCAGCGCTGCAGGCCGCGGCTGATCCGGGGACCGCTGCCTGTGGCAATGGCACAACCGGAACGCCGGGGACCGCAGGTCCTGAACATCGGCGAAGTCCTCGCCCAGCTCAGCGGCGACTTCCCGGGCATGACCGCGTCGAAAATCCGGTTCCTTGAGGAGAAGGGGCTGATCAACCCGCGGCGCACTCCTGCCGGATACCGCCAGTATTCCGACGGCGATGTGGAGCGCCTGCGCTTTGTCCTGGCTTTGCAGCGGGACCAGTACCTGCCCCTGAAAGTCATCAAGGACTACCTTGACGCCATCGACAGGGGAGAACGCCCGGAAAACCTGCCGCCCGGCGTCGTGGTTTCGCCGCGGGTTGTGTCCGATGAACTGGCGGCGGAACTGCAGAGCCGCGGACGCAAGCTCAGCGAGGAACAGTTGCGGACGGAGTCCGGCGCCAGCGTCCCGCTGCTGCAGGCCCTGCTGAGCTTCGGCCTGATCAGCCACTCCAACGGACAATTCGACGAGCACGCCCTCACGGTGGCCCGGGCGTGCGTGCAGCTGGAAAGCCACGGGCTTGAGCCGCGCCACCTCCGTCCCTTCCAGGCAGCAGCCGAACGGGAGTTCGGGCTGGTGGAACGTGCAGTGGCGCCCCTTGCCTCGCGCAAGGACGCCGCGTCCCAGGCGCGCGCGGCGGAGGCGGCCCGCGAAATCAGCGACCTTTGCCTCACCCTGCACCGGGCCTTGGTGCAGGACCACATCTCACGCATGGACATCTGATGATTGAAGTCGAGATCGTAGGGGTTCGGATCGAACTGCCTTCCAACCAGCCACTGGTCCTCCTGCGGGAGATGCACGGCGAACGCCACGTTCCCATCTGGATCGGCACCCCGGAAGCAAGCGCCATCGCCCTGGCCCAGCAGGGCGTGGTTCCGCCCCGGCCCATGACGCACGACCTCCTCGTGGACGTTGTTGAATCGCTCGGCCATTCCGTGGTCAGCGTCAACATCGTTGCCGTGGAGGACAACATCTTCTACGGCCAGCTCCAGTTCGAGAACGGCACCACCGTCAGCTCGCGGGCGTCCGACGCACTCGCCATCGCCCTTCGTGCCAAATGCCGCATCTGGTGCGCAGACTCCGTCATGGACGAAGCCGGCGTCAGGATCACGGAGCACGATGAGGGGGAGGACGCGGAACCCGGTCCCTCCGTTGACGAGGAACGCGAACTGCGCCGCTTCCGCGAGTTCCTGGACGACGTGGAACCCGAGGATTTCGACGGCTAAGGTCACATTAAGGTTAAAGTTGAGGATGAAAGTTTCGACACGCCTCTTTCAACCGGCCAACGTCTTTGACCTTGGGTCCCTGCAGGCCTAACGTCAAAGTATCAAGTTCCCATTGCTTACGGCAGCCGCGCAAGTCACACTGGAAGGTGCGCCCCGCGGAAATTACAGGCATGGTCTTCGTACCTGTTCCTGCCGTTGCAGTTGTTCACGGGGGGCTTATGACAAGGAGGATCCAGGTGAGTCCCAAAGGCGAAGCAGGCGGGCTGAAGCAGCCCACGGCTGGTATTGCTATGCCCGCGAGCGGTGCCCAGGGCCTCCTGTTCACCGAAGACCTTCCCGTTCTGGACGAGGACGCCGGATACCGCGGCCCCACCGCCTGCAAGGCTGCAGGCATCACCTACCGCCAGCTGGACTACTGGGCGCGCACCGGGCTGGTTGAACCCGCTGTCCGCGGTGCCGCCGGCTCGGGGTCCCAGCGCCTGTACGGCTTCCGGGACATCCTGGTGCTGAAGGTGGTCAAACGACTGCTCGATACCGGTGTCTCATTGCAGCAGATCCGCACCGCCGTAGAGCACCTGCGTGAGCGCGGCGTGGAGGACCTCGCCCAGATCACCCTGATGAGCGACGGCGCCAGCGTCTACGAGTGCACCTCCGCGGACGAAGTGATCGACCTCGTGCAGGGCGGCCAGGGCGTGTTCGGCATCGCGGTTGGCCGCGTCTGGCGCGAAGTGGAAGGCAGCCTGGCATCGCTCCCGAGTGAGCACGCTGCCGAGCAGTCCTTTCCGGACGACGAATTGAGCAAGCGGCGGGCAGCCCGCAAGATCAGCTGACAGGCTTAACGGCAGAAGCCGCCCTTCCCACGGAGGGCGGCTTCTGCCGTTTAACTCGCTTTTACCTGGCGCGGCTGCGCAGGCCGCTTCCTACTGTCATCAGGTTTGCCAGCAGCTCGTCAAACAGTGCCGCGGCGGACTTGGCGGAGTCTCCCGGCCAATGGTGCACGGGGTGCGCTGCGCCCTGGATTTGCTGCCAGTTGGCCTGCTCCGGGATCCTGGGGCTCAACAGGAGCTCACCGAACATCGACTCCATCTCGGCCAGCCGGTAGCTGTGCTCCGAGGAACCGGACCGCACGCGGTTGGCGATGATGCCGGCCGGAGAAAGGTTGGGCGCGAACTCCTGCCGGAAAAGCTGGATGGCCCGCATGGTCCGCTCAGTGCCGGCCACCGAGAACAACCCAGGCTCGGCCACGAGGGCTACCTTGTCGCTGGCAGACCAGGCCATGCGCGTGAGGCCGTTGAGCGACGGCGGGCAGTCGATCAGGACCAGCTGGTAATCCTCGGCTCCGGCCAGCACCGACGACAGCCGGCGAAGGTCGCGGCGGCTGAGGTCGGGGCGGTCGTAGATTCCCGTGTAGGCAGAGCCGACTGCGACGTCCAGGACTGCAGGACCGGAACCGTTGGACTGGGCCAGCCCCGCCCAGCTGCTGCCCGCAACGTTCTCTGCGAGCTTGGCGCGGCGGGGGTGCTTGAGCATTCTGCCAATATCCAGCTGGTCGCCCGGCTGGACGCCCAAGGCGGTGGTCGCGTCTGCATGGGGATCAAGGTCCACCACCAGTGTGCGGACACCTGCGGCAAGTGCGGCGGACGCCAATCCTGTGGTCACGGAAGTCTTGCCGACTCCACCCTTGAGGCTGCTGATGCTGACTACTTGCACTTGAGAGACCAAAACCTAACGCCGGATGCCGTGTTGGGGGTAATGTTTGCTCCGGCAGCGCCGAAGCCGGACGGTCCTGCCGCCCTACTCATCATATGTGGATGCATCGGCGAATCCTGCTTTATGGGGCGTCGGCATGGCACGGACTGTGCTGTTGGAGGCGGTTTGCCCCCGGCCCGGCGAAAGGGTTCAGGACATGACGGGGAAATCTGTGACGGTGGCCACAAAGATTTGTGTTTGTCCTTGTAGGTCCTAGACACTGTGACCACTCACCGATCCACCCGCAATGATGCAGGAGAAGTATGTTTTCCAAAGTTCTGGTGGCCAACCGCGGCGAAATCGCGATCAGGGCCTTCCGCGCCGGCTACGAGCTGGGCGCAAAGACCGTTGCCGTTTTCCCCCAGGAGGACAGGAACTCGATCCACCGCCAGAAGGCGGACGAGGCCTACCTGATTGGCGAAGAGGGCCACCCCGTCCGTGCGTACCTGGACGTTGCCGAAATAGTGCGGGTGGCGAAGGAATCCGGCGCGGACGCCATCTACCCCGGCTACGGGTTCCTCTCCGAAAACCCGGACCTGGCCCGAGCGGCCAAGGAAGCGGGCATCACCTTCGTTGGCCCTCCGGCTGAAGTGCTGGAACTCGCAGGCAACAAAGTGGCGGCACTGAAGGCCGCCCGTGACGCCGGCGTTCCGGTCCTCAAGTCCAGCGCTCCGTCGAAGGACCTGGACGAACTGCTTGCCGCGGCCGATGAAATCGGCTTCCCCATCTTCGCCAAGGCCGTGGCCGGCGGCGGCGGACGCGGCATGCGCCGGGTGGACACCCGTGAGGCCCTGCCCGAGGCACTGCAGTCCGCGATGCGCGAGGCCGATGCCGCGTTCGGTGATCCCACCATGTTCCTCGAGCAGGCGGTACTGCGCCCGCGCCACATCGAAGTGCAGATCCTCGCCGACGCCGAGGGCAACGTGATGCACCTCTTCGAACGCGACTGCTCCATCCAGCGCCGCCACCAGAAAGTCATCGAGATCGCCCCGGCACCCAACCTGGACGAGGGCATCCGGCAGGCGCTTTACCGGGACGCCGTCAAATTCGCCAAGGCCTTGAACTACGTCAACGCCGGCACCGTGGAATTCCTCGTGGACACTGTGGGTGAGCGCGCCGGCCAGCACGTCTTCATCGAGATGAACCCCCGCATCCAGGTGGAGCACACCGTCACCGAAGAGGTCACCGACGTCGACCTCGTCCAGGCACAGATGCGCATCGCCGCCGGCGAGACCCTGGCTGACCTTGGCCTCTCCCAGGACACCGTCAGGCTGCGCGGCGCCGCGCTGCAGAGCCGCATCACCACCGAAGACCCGGCCAACGGCTTCCGCCCCGACGTCGGAAAGATCACCGGCTACCGCTCTGCCGGCGGCGCCGGCGTACGGCTCGACGGCGGCACCGTCTACTCGGGTGCCGAAATCAGCCCGCACTTCGACTCCATGCTGGTCAAGCTCACCTGCCGCGGCCGGGACTACCCGGCTGCCGTGGCCCGTGCACGCCGTGCCCTCGCGGAATTCCGGATCCGCGGCGTCTCCACCAACATCTCCTTCCTGCAGGCGGTGCTTGACGACCCCGACTTCATTGCCGGTGATGTGGCCACGTCCTTCATCGACGAGCGCCCGGAGCTGCTGAAGGCCCGTGTCTCTGCAGACCGCGGCACCAAGCTCCTCACCTGGCTGGCCGACGTCACGGTCAACAAGCCCAACGGTGAGCTGACTGTCCACTCGAACCCCGCCAGCAAACTCCCGTCCGTCAAGGACCAGCAGGCTGCTCCGGGCTCACGCCAGAAGCTCCTGGAACTGGGACCGGAAGGCTTCGCCAAGGCGCTGCGCGAGCAGAACGCGGTGGCCGTCACGGACACCACGTTCCGCGACGCACACCAGTCCCTGCTCGCCACCCGCGTCCGGACCCGGGACCTCGTCGCGGCCGGCCCCGCGGTGACCGCGCTCCTGCCGCAGCTGCTGTCCGTTGAAGCCTGGGGCGGTGCCACCTATGACGTTGCCCTGCGGTTCCTCGGCGAAGACCCCTGGGACCGGCTCGCTGCCCTGCGCCAGGCGCTTCCGAACGTCTGCCTGCAGATGCTGCTGCGCGGCCGCAACACCGTGGGCTACACGCCTTACCCCGAAGAGGTCACCGAAGCCTTCGTCAACGAGGCCGCTGCGACCGGCATCGACATTTTCCGGATCTTCGACGCCCTGAACGATGTCAACCAGATGGCCCCGGCCATCCGTGCAGTCCGGGCCACCGGCACCGCCGTCGCTGAAGTGGCGCTGTGCTACACGGGCGACATGCTGGACCCCAACGAGAAGCTCTACACGCTGGACTACTACCTGGAGCTCGCGCAGAGGATCGTTGACGCCGGAGCCCACATCCTGGCGATCAAGGACATGGCCGGCCTGCTCCGTCCTGCTGCCGCGGCGAAACTGGTGTCGGCGCTCCGGGACCGCTTCGACCTTCCGGTCCACCTGCACACCCACGACACCGCAGGAGGCCAGCTGGCCACCCTGCTGGCTGCCGTGGATGCCGGTGTGGACGCCGTGGATGTCGCCTCGGCGTCACTGGCAGGAACCACCAGCCAGCCGTCAGCGTCGGCCCTCGTGGCAGCCCTGGCGCACACCCCGCGGGACACCGGCCTCAGCCTGGAGGCCGTCAGCTCACTGGAGCCGTACTGGGAAGCTGTCCGGCGCGTCTACGCACCGTTCGAGTCAGGCCTTCCGGGCCCCACCGGCCGCGTGTACCAGCACGAGATCCCGGGCGGGCAGCTCTCTAACCTCCGCCAGCAGGCCATGGCACTGGGCCTGGGGGAGCGCTTTGAAGCGATCGAGGATATGTACACCGCCGCGGACCGCATCCTGGGCCGCCTGGTCAAGGTGACGCCGTCTTCGAAGGTTGTTGGCGACCTCGCCCTCCACCTGGTGGGCCTGAACGCGGACCCGGCAGACTTCAACGAGAACCCGCAGAACTACGACATCCCCGATTCGGTCATCGGATTCCTGTCCGGCGAACTCGGCGACCCTCCGGGCGGCTGGCCCGAGCCTTTCCGCACCAAGGCACTCCAGGGCCGGAGCGTGAAGGTCCGGGACGCGGAGCTCAGCGCCGAAGACAGCGCTGCCCTGAAATCCGATTCGAAGACCCGGCAGCACACCCTGAACAGGCTGCTCTTCGACGGACCCACCAAGGACTACCTCAAGAGCGTGGAAACGTACGGCAACATCTCGGTGCTGGACACCCGCGACTACCTGTACGGCCTGCAGCGGGGCAAGGAGCACGAGATCCAGCTCGAGAAGGGCGTCAGGCTGATCGCGTCACTCGAAGCCGTGTCCGAGCCTGACGAAAAGGGCATGCGCACGGTTATGTGCACCCTGAACGGCCAGTCCCGTCCCGTGGTGGTCCGCGACCGTTCAGTGGTCAGCAACGTCAAGGCCGCCGAGAAGGCCGACGCCAACCAGCCCGGCCACGTGGCAGCCCCGTTCGCCGGTGCCGTCACCGTCACGGTCAAGCCCGGTGACGAGGTCAACGCTGGTGACACCGTGGCGACCATCGAGGCAATGAAGATGGAGGCATCCATCACGACGCCGGTGGCCGGCAAGGTTTCCCGGCTCGCCATCTCCTCGGTGGAGCAAGTCCAGGGTGGAGACCTGCTGCTCGTCGTCGAGTAGGACAACAAACAACGCGGGGTCACTTCCCGCCCAATCCGATGCGTCGGACGGGCGGGAAGTGACCCCGCGTTGTTGTTTTCTAGGACCGTGGTGCTGCGTACATCTCTTCGATGACGGTCTCGAAGTCCTTCATGACCTGGGCGCGCTTGACCTTCATGGAGGGGGTCAGGTGGCCGGAGGCCTCCGTAAAGTCGGCCGGCACAATACGGAACGACTTGATGGCCTCGGCCTGGGACACCGACGTGTTGGCGGCCGTGATGAGATCCTGGACCGCGGCCTTGACCACGGGGTTGTTGGCCGCCTCGTCCAGGGATGTGGTGGCAGGGAGGCCGTGGCGCTGGAGCCAGCCGGGCAGGGCCTCCTGGTCCAGGGTGACCAAAGCCCCGATGAAGGGCCGGTTGTCACCGACCACCAGGACCTGGGAGACCAGGGCATCGGCACGGATCTGGTCCTCGAGCAGCGCAGGGATCACGTTCTTGCCGCCGGCGGTGACGATGATCTCCTTCTTGCGCCCGGTGATCCAGACGAAACCATCCTCGTCGAGGCGGCCGACGTCGCCCGTACGGAACCACTCGCCGTCGAACGTTTCTCCTGTGAGGTCCTCGCGCTTGTAGTAGCCGCGCATCACGCAGACGCCCTTGGCCAGGATCTCGCCGTCCTCGGCGATCCTGACGGCGTTCCCTGGCAGCGGTTTGCCCACGGAACCGATCTTGATCAGCGACGGTGTGTTCACCGAGATGGGGGCCGTGGTTTCGGTGAGGCCATAGCCTTCAAGCACCTGCAGGCCGATGCCCTGGAAGAAATGGCCCAGGCGTTCGCCCAGCGGCCCGCCGCCGGATACCGCGTGGGCAACGTGGCCGCCCATCGCAGCCCGAAGTTTGCCGTACACCAGCTTGTCGAAGAGGGCGTGGCGCAGCTTCAGGCCCAGGCCCACCCGCCCGTTCTGGCGTGCCTTGGAGAAGGCGATGGCAGTCTCGGCGGCCCGGTGGAAGATGGCTCCCTTGCCGCCGTCCTCCGCCTTGGTCAGCGCCGAGTTGTACACCTTTTCGAACACCCGCGGCACGGCCAGTATGAACGTGGGCTCATAGCTCTGCAGGTCCGAAAGGAGGTTCTTGATGTCCGGGGTATGGGCCACCGTGGTTCCGGCTGCCATGGCCAGGACGGAGATGAAACGGGCGAACACGTGCGCCAGCGGCAGGAACATGATCGTTTTGGCGTTTTCGTGGACGATCTCGCCGATGATGGCCAGCGCGTTCTCCGAGAGTTCCACGAAGTTCCCGTGCGTGAGTTCGCAGCCTTTGGGGCGGCCGGTGGTCCCCGAGGTGTAAATGATGGTGGCCACGTCGGCCAGGCCGGCAGAGGCGCGACGCGCTTCAAGGTCCGCGTCGCTGACATCCCGGCCGGCCTCACGCAGTGGGTCGAGGCCGCGGCCTTCCAGTTGCCACACGTGCTGGAGGGACGTGAGTCCCTCGGCATTGACGGCCTGGCGGATCACGTCCTCGTGGTGGGCGGCTTCGCCGAAGGCTGCCACCGCGCCGGAGTCACCGAGGTTCCAGGCGACCTGCGAGGGGGAGGAGGTCTCATAGATAGGTACCGAAACGGCGCCGGCAAACCAGATGGCGAAGTCTACCAACGCCCACTCGTACCGCGTCCGGGACATAACCCCCACACGGTCTCCGGCGGCCACGCCGCTGGCCATCAGGCCCTTGGCGAGGGCGGTGACGTCGGCGAGGAAGTCCGTGGCGGAAATGTCCTGCCAGGATCCGGCGGAGTCCAGTCGCGAAAACAGTGAAGGGTTGCTGGGCTTGGCGGCCTGCCGCAGTACCAGGTCCGTGATGTTGGTTTCCGGTGGGACAACAACAAGAGGCGGAACACTGAATTCGCGCACTATAGCTCCTTTGATATCCGAAGACCCGGGCAGGGTATGCCTAAAGACTAATACGCCTCTGCCCGGGCCATGCAGGATTCTAAGTTACTCGTCGGTAACTTTGTCGTCAATGCCGCCGGCTCCAACCTGCTGACCGGAACATGCTGGCCCGGCACCCGCCTGCCCGCGAGGCCACCGGCCTAGAATGGTTGACTATGTATGCACCGCCTCCCGGCGAACAGGCCGGCCCCCTGCGACGACCCGTTCCCTGGAGGCAGCGGCCGGCCCGCGGCGGGGCAAGGATGCGGCACGGCGAGAGCTTCCGCGAGCACCTGCGCCTGGGGCGGCGGGGCCTGGCCATCGGCATCGACATTGGCGGAACCAAGGTGGCTGCCGGCGTGGTGGACGCCGAGGGCAGGATCCTCAGCGAGGCACGCCGTTCAACGCCCGGGACGGATCCCCGGGCAGTAGAAAGCGTCATTGTCGAGCTCGTCGAAGAACTGGGCCGCGGGCACCGGATCTGGTCCGTGGGAATCGGTGCGGCCGGCTGGATGGATCTCGACGGCGGAACTGTGCTTTTCAGTCCGCACCTGGCCTGGCGGAACGAGCCGTTGCGCGACAATCTCCAAAAACTGTTGCGCCGTCCGGTCCTGCTGGCGAACGACGCCGATGCCGCGGCCTGGGCGGAATGGCGCTTTGGTGCCGGGCAGGGTGAAGACCGGCTGGTGTGCATCACGCTGGGCACCGGAATCGGTGGCGCCATGGTGATGGACGGCCGGGTGGAGCGGGGCAGGTTTGGTGTGGCCGGCGAGTTCGGCCACCAGATCATCATGCCCGGCGGGCACCGGTGCGAGTGCGGCAACCGGGGGTGCTGGGAACAGTACGCCTCCGGAAACGCGCTGGGCAGGGAGGCCCGGATCCTGGCGCGGGCGAACGGTCCGGTAGCCCAGGAACTCCTGGCAGCCGTGGGCGGACATTCTGAAACGATTACCGGTGCCGTCGTCACCGAACTTGCCCTCGCCGGGGATGCCGCTTCGCGCGAACTTCTGGATGAGGTGGGCGAGTGGCTGGGGCTGGGGCTTGCCAACCTGGCGGCGGCCTTGGATCCCGGCCTGTTCGTTATTGGCGGCGGCCTGTGTTCGGCCGGAGACCTCCTCGTGGAACCTGCCCGGAAGGCATTCGCGCGGAACCTGACCGGCAGGGGCTTCCGGCCTGCCGCCGGAATCGAGTTGGCCGCACTGGGACCAAACGCCGGCCTCATCGGCGCGGCGGACCTCTCCAGGGTCAGCAGCAGGCTGCGCGGCTGAAGTAACGCAACGACCGGGGCTAAACCCGGGCGCCGTCGTCGTTGTCGTCTTTTTCCTGCGGAAGCTTCATGATCAGGTACACGGTTCCGAAGATAAACACCGCAACGATGCCCACGATGGCCAGCAGCGGCGCGGAGCGCCAGAACATGGCCGACAACAACAGCGCTATGGGCCCGCCCACCGCTGCAAGCCATGCCAGCATGGTCAGCGGGTCGGTTCCGGCCAGGCTCGGTGGCTCCTCGGGGACGAACTCGCCCCCGTCCTCAAGCGCGTCGTAGTCACGCGGCCCGCCCGCACTGCCGGCGGGGGCATCGGTGTCCCGGCTGCCGGTGGAGGCTTCCTGGCGTTCGGCGGCAGACAGTTCGGCGGGCGCCGCTCCGGCAAGGCCCAGGGGATCGAAGTCCCGGAAGGTCGGTGCCCCTCCCGCCACGGCCGGCGTGCCGGGGGACTGCCCTGTTGCAGTTTCGCCGGGTTGGGCTGGTTCGGCCGTGGACTTCCCTTCAAGCCGGGCCACCAGGTCAAGCCAGACGGCGTCATCCTGATTGGCGCCCTGGTCCGGTGATCCGGGATCAGGCCTGTTCATGGGAGGCCTCCTGGGCGGACGGGGCGGGCACGGCGGATGCAGGATCGGCGGCGGGGACCATGCTGCGGATAAAATCCACGGAACCCTGGAAAATCTGCTCCGCATCGTTGTCCATGGTGGCCACATGGTAGCTGTTTTCCAGCCGGATAAGCTCAAGGGGAGCGTGGGTGAGGCCGCGCCGGAGTGCCACGATGCTGGTGTCGGACACTACGTGGTCGATGGTGGAGCGGTAGACGCGCACCGGCGCCGTAACCCTGGGCAGGATCCGGATGGTGTCCTTGAACATCTTGTTCAGCTCGTGGGCGGCGGCTACGGGGGTGCGGGGATATGCTCCCTCGTCCATGCCTTCCTTGAGGATGTCGTTCGCGATGGCCGGCGTGCTTTTCATGACCAGCTTGAGGATCCCTGCAAGCGGCGCCCGGGGATCGTCGATCACCAGCCCCGGGTTCACCAGGAGCACTCCGGCCACCGGGCGCGTAGCGGCGATGCGCAGGGCGAGTGCTCCGCCCATGCTCAGCCCGGCGGAGAAGACGTAGTCGCAGTCCGCGTCCAGCTCCAGGTAAGCGTCGTCGAGGACGCCGTGCCACTGCTGCCACCGGGTCCGCGCCAGTTCCTGCCAGCTGGTGCCGTGCCCGGGAAGCAGGGGCATCCGGACGGCAAAACCTGCGGCGGCGAAGGCGTGCGCCCAGGAGCGCAGGCCATGGGGACTTCCGGTGAACCCGTGCGAGAGGACCACGCCGATCCTGGGACCGTCGCCGCCGAACGGACTGCTGAAAGGGCTATGGTCCGGACTGGAGGTCATGGGGTCTCCATTGAAGTGCTTTGACGGGCGTGGGTTTGGAAAAAGGCGCTGGATTTCATGAAGATCTCCGGCGCGTCCACATCCAGCGTAGCTACGTGGCCGCTGCTGGCAAGGCCCACTACCTCCGTGAGGCGGGAGCCCAGGCGGTGCCGCAGCACGGCCAGCGAGGTGGGCGGCACCACCATGTCCGTATCGGACTTGAACACCTGCACCGGCGCTGTGATGCGGGTCAGGCCGCGGATGGCCGCACCGAACAGTTTCTTCAATTCGTGGACAGCGGAGAGGGGCGTGCGCGAATAGTCCCCGTCCTCGGTAACAACGGCCGTTGCCTGCTCCTCCTGGATGGGCACAGTGGTTTTCTGGAAATATTTGAGGACGCCAATGACGCGGACCCGCCGGTCGTAGAAGCTCAGGCCGGGGTTGACCACCGAAATTCCGGCCACGGGGTGCCGGGAGGCGGTGAGCAGGGCGATGGCTCCGCCCATGGACAGACCGGCAACAAAACAGGTTTCGGTGCGTTCGGCAAGGTCGAGGTAGGCGGTTTCGAAGCTGCTGTACCAATCGTTCCACCGGGTCCCGGCAAGCTGCCGCCAGTCCGTGCCGTGGCCGGGCAGCAGGGGAACGGTCACCGCATACCCCTGGGAGGCCAGATGCTGCGCCCACGGGAGGACGCTTAGCGGGCTGCCGGTGAAGCCATGGCAGATGGCGATGCCAATCCTTGCGTTGGCTCCATGGCCCGGATAGCTGAAAGCGGCAGGACCTGACGGGATGCTGCTTTCGCTCATGAGTCCATCGTGTCACTGTTCCGGGCAAATCTCACTAGAGTAGGGTTTCATTGAACTGCTGACCAGGCCCGATGCCGGGCGTGAAAGCTGCCTTCCGGAGGGGTTTCGCACGTGTTCTATTGGGTGATGAAAAGGATCTTCCTCGGTCCGGTGCTGAAGCTGCTTTTCCGTCCCTGGGTTAAGGGACTGGATAACATTCCGGGCGAGGGCGCAGCAATTATTGCGTCGAACCACCTCTCGTTTTCTGATTCGATTTTTATGCCGCTGATGGTCCGCCGTCCCGTGGTGTTCCTGGCCAAGTCCGAGTACTTCACCGGCACCGGGATCAAGGGCAGGCTGACTGCGATGTTCTTCCGGCTCACCAACCAGCTGCCCATGGACCGGTCCGGCGGTGCCGCATCTGAGGCATCGCTGACCGCCGGGATGGAGGTGCTTTCGCACGGCGGGCTGCTGGGCATCTACCCCGAAGGCACCCGCAGTCCCGATGCGCGCCTCTACCGGGGGAAAGTGGGCGTGGCCCGGCTGGCGCTCAAAGCCGGGGTGCCTGTGATTCCGGTGGCCATGATCGGCACGGACAAGGTGCAGCCGATCGGAAAGCGGCTCCCGAACATCCGCAGGATCGGGATGATCTTCGGCGAACCACTGGACTTCGCCAAGTACCGGGACCAGGCCGATGACCGCGTTGTCCAGAGGCAGGTGACGGACCAGATCATGTTCGAGCTGATGCGGCTCTCAGGCCAGGAATACGTGGACGAGTATGCCGCTGTGGTGAAGCTGCGGCTGGCAGGCAAGCCCGCCGATCCTGTTGTGGCCGCGGAGCCGCCCGCGCCCCCGGTGCCCGGCGGGCACGGCCAGGGCGTGCCCGGCAAAGGCGCGGCCGGGGGCCAGGTGCCGGAGGCCGGCAAGCAGCAGGACGACGGCGGTGCTGCCGCCGCCATCTGAGCACGCCGCGCGTCTCCCTGGTTCGCCCCGCAGGGTACCGGCGGAGTCCAGGGCAGGGTCTGTGACGGCCTGTCCAGGACGCGTGACGGGTGCGGTGTCCGGCGGGCCTGCGCTGCCGTTAGTCTTAGATAGTGACTGAGCTATCTGCAAAACCTGCCTTCTCGCTGTCCAGTACCGCCCAGAGCGGTGCGGCCAACTATCCCGGACTCGATAACTGGCGGGACCTTCCCATCTCCCAGCAGCCCAGCTGGCAGGACCGGGAGGTGTTTGATGCCTCGGTGAAGGAACTCTCCGTCCTTCCTCCGCTGGTGTTCGCCGGCGAGGTTGACGTCCTGCGCGAACGGCTGGCAGCCGCTGCCCAGGGCAAGGCGTTCCTGCTCCAGGGCGGCGACTGCGCCGAGACCTTCGAAGCAGCCACCGCGGACAAGATCAGCGCCCGCGTCAAAACCATCCTCCAGATGGCAGTGGTCCTGACCTACGGTGCGGCCATGCCCGTCATCAAGATGGGCCGGATGGCCGGCCAGTTTGCCAAGCCGCGCTCGTCCAACGACGAAACCCGCGACCGCGTGACGCTCCCCGCCTACCGCGGCGACATCGTCAACGGCTACGACTTCACCCCCGAGTCCCGCGGTCACGACGCCGCGCGCATGCTGCGGGCGTACCATACCTCTGCTTCCACCCTGAACCTCATCCGGGCCTTCACCCAGGGCGGGTTCGCGGACCTGCGCTCGGTTCACCAGTGGAACAAGGGCTTTACGGAGAACCCGGCCCACGCCCGCTACGAATCCCTGGCACGGGACATCGACAGGGCCATCAAGTTCATGGCATCCTGCGGGGCTGACTTCGAAGCGCTGAAGCGCGTTGAATTTTTCGCCAGCCACGAGGCACTGCTGCTGGACTACGAGCGTGCCCTCACCCGCATCGACTCCCGGACCGGCTTCCCGTACGACACGTCCGCCCACTTCCTCTGGATCGGCGAGCGGACCCGCGAACTGGACCACGCCCACGTAGATTTCCTGTCCCGTGTGCGGAACCCCATCGGCGTGAAGCTGGGCCCGTCCACTACCGGGGATGATGCCCTTCGCCTGATCGACAAGCTGGACCCGGACCGCGAACCGGGCCGCCTGACCTTTATTACCCGCATGGGCGCCGGCAACATCCGCGAGAAGCTGCCCGCCGTCGTCGAGAAGGTCACTGCCTCGGGCGCGCAGGTGCTCTGGGTGACCGACCCCATGCACGGGAACACGGTGACGTCCCCGAACGGCTACAAGACCCGCAACTTCGACGACGTCATCGACGAAGTGCGCGGCTTCTTCGAGGTGCACCACGCCTTGGGCACCGTTCCCGGCGGCCTGCACGTGGAAATGACGGGCGATGACGTTGCAGAATGCCTTGGCGGGGCCGACCCGATCGACCAGGAAGCTTTCCTGGACCGCTACGAGTCAGTGTGCGATCCGCGGCTGAACCACATGCAGTCGCTGGAGATGGCTTTCCTGGTGGCCGGAGCCCTCGCTAAACGCTGATGCCCTTGAAGGTGGTGCGGGCGGCAGGGCCGCCTACACCACCGTCAGGGTGATGACTGAGCCTTCGGGCACCTTGGTGTTGACGGGATCCTGGTCGCGGACTGTGCCGAAGAAGCCGCCCAGGATGTTGTTCACCTTGACCTGGAAGCCCAGGCTTTCAAGGGCCTTCCTGGCCTCTGCGGCCTGCTTGCCGATGTAGCTCGGCACGTCCACCATGCGCGGACCCTTAGAGATGGTCAGTGTCACTGTGCCTCCGCGGGTAAGAGTGCCGTTGGCGGGTTGCTGGCTCACCACCGCGCCCTTCGGGATGTTCTTGTCGAAGACTTCCTCCCGGGCCACGTCAGCCTTCAGCCCGGCTGCTTCGATGGCGTCCACGGCTTTGTCCTCCTCCCGGCCCACAACATTGGGTACCGGAATGGGCTCGGGGCCTTTGGATACAACGAGCCGGACAGGCGTGCCATGGCGGGCGGGCGTTCCGGGAGCAGGGTCCTGGGAGAGGACAACACCGGCCGCTGCCGTTTCGCTGAACTGCTCCGTGACCTCTCCCAAAGCCATTTCCGCCGTGCTCAGGCCGGTCTTGGCTTCCTCAAGGGTGCTGCCCGTCAGCTTGGGAAGCGGGAACAGTTGCGGTCCCTTGGAGACAAACAGCGAGACCGGCTGGAACTTCCGGATCTCCGAGCCGGCCGGCGGCTCCGTCCCCACCACCAGGCCACTGGGCACGTCATCGTCGAAGACGTCGCTGGTAGTGGACTGGAACCCGGCTTTGCTGAGGAGCCCCTGGGCTTCGGCCACCGTTTTGTTGGCTACAGCGGGGATGGCGGCTGCGGAACCAGGGCCCATGCCGAAGAACCAGCCCGCGCCGGTGGCCAGCAGCGCCGCTATGACCAGCACCACCACCCACAGGATCCCGCGGCGCCGCGGGCTGCCTTCACGCAGGCTCCGCGCCGGGACAGCAGCAGCCCGCGCGCGGGCCCTTTCGTCTTCCTTATCGGCCTTCCGCTGTGCCCGTTTACTCAAGGGGGCGCCACCAGGGGCGGGAGCCCATACCTGCTCGTCTGAGTCCGGGGGAGTGAGGTTGTGCCGCGCGCCGGAGACAGCCGGGCCTGCTTCCTGACCGGCGCGTGGGCCGGCCTGGGCGTGCGGAGGGCCGTGAGGGGACGCCGGGGGGCGACCAAAAGGCATAACGCTTGTTGGATTGTTGGCGCGGGCTATGACTTCTGTGTGGTTTTGGGATGCCGCGGCACCGGCCGCCGGCGGTTGCAGGTCCAGTTCCCGGTCAGTGAGGTTGGTCCTGATATGCCGCAGTTCCTGCAGCAGCGCGTTGCCGTCGATCGGCCGGTTCTCGGGATCGTTGGACGTGCACCACTGCACCAGTTCGTCCACTTCCGCTGCCAGGCCCGGGACAAGGGCCGACGGCGGACCGACAGTCCCGTTCACATGCTGGTATGCCACCTGGATGGGGACCTCGCCGGTGAACGGCTGCTGGCCGGTCAGCATCTCATAAAGCATGATGCCCACCGAGTAGACGTCGCTCCGGGCGTCTGCGGGTTTGCCAAGGACGAGTTCCGGCGAAAGGTAGGCGACGGTGCCGAGCAGGGCTCCCGTCGACGTGGACGTGGTGACAGCGCGTGCCAGCCCGAAGTCGCCGATCTTGATCCTGCCGTCGTCCGCTATCAGGACGTTTTCGGGCTTGACGTCGCGGTGGATGAATCCTGCGGCGTGGGCGGCGCCGAGGCCTTCCACTACGGGGTCGATCAGCGCCAGGGCCAGCCTGGGCGGAAGTGCCCCCTTGCTGTTGATCACATCCCGCAGCGTGTGGCCCTTGATGTACTCCATCACCAGGTAAGCGGTGTGGTGGTCCGTGCCCTGGTCCAGCACCCCCACCACGTGCGGGTGTGAGAGCCTGGCCGCGGCCTTCGCTTCACGGCCCAATCTCCCCAGGAAGCTTTCATCGGCGGACAGGTGCGGGTGCAGTACTTTCAGGGCCACATCCCGCTCAAGCCGCTGGTCTGTTGCCACGTAAACGGTGGACATTCCGCCGCGCGCCAGCCTGGACTGGATGGCATACCGGTTGTCCACCAGGGTTCCTACCATCGGGTCTGACACGTGTTCCGTCACCCTACGATCGTAATCCAGCAATGAAACGGGTCCGAACCGATACTGGTCCGGACCTGTGCCTATGTCCCTTCGCCACCCCCCTTTCACGGGGTGGCGGCGTCAGCCGAAGTTCTTTTGGTGTGCCTTGATGGCTTCGACGTACGCTTTGGTGTCGTCGTACATTCCGTACTTGCTCACCGAGTACTGGCCCTGGTAGTAGCCGGCGATGGCCGTGTCCTGGTCCTTGCTGGTGGCCAGGAGCTGGCGGATGATCGCCACGCCGGCAGTTGCGTTGTCACGGGGATCCAGGAGGTTCAGCTTCCGGCCCACCAGGTCCGAGGCCCATTGGCCCGAGCTGGGAATGACCTGCATGGTCCCGATCGCGTTGGCAGGGGAGACTGCGCGCTGGTTGAAGCCTGATTCCTGGTGGGCGAAGGCAAGCGCAAGTGAGGGCTCGACGCCCATCGCCCGGGCAGTGTCCGCGACAATGCCCCGCATCTCCTCCCGGGTAGGGACAGGGGAAGCGTTCAGGAGCGCCTTGTTTTCGTTGGCTGAGCTCACCACCGCCGCCGGATAGCTGAACCCGAGGAAGGAACTGGGCACCAACGGCGTCACGGCGGCCGCCGGCTGCGGTGCCGGCTCGGCCCCAGCGCCGGGGATTGCCAGCTTGTTGCCCGGGTGGATTACCGAGGACATGCCCAACTGGTTGGCGGAGAGGAGCTCAGAAAGCTTGACGCCATGGCGGGACGCGATGGCCCACAAGGTATCCCCGGCCTTGACGGTGTAGGAACCTGTTGCGGGAGCGGCCGGGCTGGCCGGTGCGGCAGAGGCGTTGGCCAGCGCCGCGGGCGGTGCCGCCGGTGCGGGAGCCGGGGCAGCATCACCTGCGCCGACTTTCACTTTCTGCCCGGGGTGGATGATGGACCGCATAGTGAGGTTGTTCCACGCGAAAACGTCCGCGAGGCTCACGTTGTGCCTCGCAGCGATGGCCCCCAGCGTGTCGCCGGGTTTCACCGTGTAGGTGGCCCCCGTCCCCGTGCTCGGGGCAGGGGCGGGCGAGGGTGCCGCAGCAGGGGCCGCCGGTGCATCACCGGAGCCCGTGAGCTTGATCTTCTGTCCCGGGTAAATGATCGTGTTGGCCTGGAGGTTGTTCAGCTTCAGGATTTCGCCCGTGTTCAGTCCGAACCTGCCCGCGATGGCACTGATGGTGTCACCCCGGGCAATGGTGTAGTCAGCCGGCGGCGCCGGCTGTGCCGGTTTGAAGGCGGCAGGGATGGTGGTGGAGACAGACGACGCCGGAATGACGGCTGCCGTTGCCTGGGCCGCCTGTGCCTTCATGGCTGCCGCGAGGGTGGCCGGGACAGGACGGGCAGGCTGCTGGGCAGCCGCGGGCTGCGCGAGGGCTAGAGACGACAATACGACCGCTGGCAGCGCCGCTGTTGTGGCGGCAATCAAGGGCAGGCTCGGCTTCGGGGGCTGCTTTGGCGAGCGGGACATCGTCATGGGAAGGAATCCTCTTCTCAACTGCGGGCGCGGGCGGGGGTGCCGCTGATAAACCGATACTACTGTTACTGCTGTTAATGCTGTTACGAATGTGATGTATGTGAATCTCTCACGGATTCCCGATTAGCACAAGAATTCCGGCATTCCCGGCATAGCGGAATTCCCGGAGTGTCCGCAGGTCAGGAGGGTCCGCATTATGTCCCGACTAGGCGGTACGGCGGCATCGTGGCAACCTTGATCCGTGAGTAATGTTGAAAACCTCGTGGGCGAATGGTTGCCCTTGCCCGACGTCGCACGCTTGTTGGACGTTTCCATCACCAAAGTCCATAGCCTGCTGGAAGACCGCGCATTGGCCGCTTTGCGGGTGGGTGAGCGTAAAATCCGTTCAGTCCCGGCCGAATTCATTCAGGACGGCCAAGTGGTGGACAGCCTTAAAGGCACCATTGTTGTACTGGCAGACGCGGGCTACTCCGACGAGGACCTCATCATTTGGCTTTTTACGCCTGATGAATCCTTGCGGGGACGGCCTATCGACGCATTGCGGGAAGGCCGCAAAACTGAAATCCGGCGCAGGGCGCAAACCCTGGCCTGGTAATTTCCCCTCCTGGAACCGGGAATCAGGAAGCCCGGCTGACCGTAGCTTCGGCAAGCCTTCGCAACGCGGTTTTTGGCAGGTCGTCCAAAGGAAGCGTCTCAAGGGCGTCGAATGCCGCTTCGCCAAATTCAGTGATCAGGACCTCGGTGGCCTGCAAGGCACCTGACTCTTCGATAATCCTCCGGATCTCATGGATGTCCTCATCCGTGAGGTCCGGGCTGCCCAGCCGGGCATCGATAAAGGCGGATTCGGCTGCCGAGGCCTGGTCCAGGGCCAGCGCCACCAGTACCGTGCGCTTGCCTTCCCTCAGATCGTCCCCGGCCGGCTTGCCGGTGGTGAGCGGATCGCCAAAAACACCAAGCACGTCGTCGCGGAGCTGGAAGGCCTCGCCCAGGGGCAGGGCAAACGCCGAATAGCCGCGGAGAAGTTCGTTCGAGGCACCCGCGAGTGCGCCACCCAACGCCAAGGGGTGTTCTGTGGAGTATTTGGCCGACTTGAACCGGATGATGGACTGGGCGCGGCTGACGGCACCGGCCCGGTCACGGACTGGGCCGGCAACCTCTTCCAGGATGTCCAGGTATTGCCCTGCCATGACCTCGGCGCGCATGAGGTTGAAGATCAGCCGCGCCCGGCTGCCGGCCGCTGCACGTTCTCCTATGTCCGTGAAGGCTTCCTCACTGAAGGACAGGCAGAGGTCGCCGGTGAGGATTGCCGCCGCCTGCCCGAAACGTTCACTGTCCAGCGCCCAGCCATGGGTGCCGTGGAGCTGGCTGAAGCGGCGGTGGACGCTCGGGCCGCCCCGCCGGGTATCAGAGCGGTCAATGATGTCGTCGTGGATCAGCGCCGCCGCCTGGAACAGTTCCAGGGCCGCTCCTGCCGTCACTACCTGCTGCGCGCTGGATTCGCCGCCTGCGCCCCGCCAGCCCCAGTAGCACATCAGCGCCCGGAGGCGCTTGCCGCCCGTGACCAGATTGGAGATGGAGCCCATGATGGGTTCGATGTCCGGGGAGATTGCGGTCATCACGGACTGCCGGGAGGTGAGGAAATCGGTCAGTTCGCCGGCTACGGCCGCGACAAAGGCGGCCTGTTCGTTCCTAAGCTGCTCCGCCGCCGTCACTTGGCTGACTCAGCTGCCACGTTGGCGCCGATAGTGAAGGTCACAACGCCTGCCGCTTCGACTGCCGACAGATTAACAGTCTCGTTGTCGCCCCGGACAAAGTCCTTCGAGGCAACAGCCCCCACCGCTTCACCCGGAACAGCTTTGAAGCCGCGCGCCTCAAGCTCCTTCGTGTAGAAATCCAGGACGGAGGCAGTCGGCGAGGTGATGGTGGCAACCAGGGCGGCGGTGGCAGGCGTCGAGGCCTTGTCGAAGCTGCTGGACACCACGGTGGCGCCGGGCATGAGGGGCAGGAGTTGCTGGGGGAAGCCCTCGACGACGGCGCCTACGGTGGCGGAGGTGTTGGGCGAGGCGGAGGGGCTGGCAGAGGCTGTGGCGGTTGGCGTGGCAGCTTCGGGCGAGGACGCGGAGGCGGTGGGACCAGGAGTTCCTGACGGTGTTGGGCTGCAGGCAGCCAGGGCCAATGCTGCCGCGGCAGCGAAAGCGGCCAGGGCTGCTGGCTTGAGGTTTCCAATGACCGTCACAGGGACTTTCCTCCTGGGGTTGATGCCGGATTCAGCCTCCAGTTTAGTCAGTACAAAACGATAGGATTGCAGCCGTGGGACCTGATGGGACGAATGAGCCGGCCACAGCAGGCCTCCGGGCCCGCAGGCCCAAGTGCATCATGCATGTGGATATGGACGCCTTTTTCGTCTCGGTGGAACTGCGTACGCGGCCGGAACTGCGCGGGAAGCCGGTTATCGTGGGCTTCCCCGCCGAACGCTCAGTGGTCCTGTCGGCCTCCTACGAGGCGAGGGCCTTTGGGGTGAAATCAGCCATGCCTATGGCTGTGGCCATGCGGATGTGCCCGCAGGCAGTGATCATCGAGCCACGCCATAAGGTGTACTACGAAGTCTCGGCGCAGCTGATGGCGATTTTCGAATCCGTGACCGAACTGGTGGAGCCGCTCAGCGTGGACGAGGCGTTCCTTGATGTAACAGGTGCCATACGCCGGCTGGGTCCGCCACGGGCCATTGGCGAACTGATCCGCAGCAGGGTGGCAGCGGAGCTGGGCATCACCGCCTCGGTGGGGATTGCGGAGACAAAGTTCGTGGCCAAAATTGCGTCCACCCGCTGCAAGCCGGACGGGCTGCTCCTTATCGGCCCGGACCAAACGGTGCCCTACCTCCACAGCCTGCCAGTGGGCGCACTCTGGGGCATCGGCGCCAAGACGGCTGAGGTCCTGGCCAGGATGGGTATCCGGACCGTGGCGGACGTGGCCGCCACCCCGGTCGCCTCGCTCCGGAAGATGCTGGGTGCCACGGGAGAGCACGTGTACCGGTTGGCATGGGGTCAGGACCCGCGTCCCGTCACGCCGGTCCGGCTGGAAAAGAGCATCGGCGCGGAGGAGACCTTTGCGGTGGACACAGCCGACGACGCCCTCCTCCACCGGGAACTGCTCCGCCTCGCCCACCGGACGGCAGGGCGCCTGCGGAGCGCGGGGATGGTGGCCCGCACCATCGCGCTGAAGCTGCGCTTCGCCGATTTCTCCACCATCACCCGCAGCAGGACTGTCCAAACACCCGTGGACAGCGCGCAGCTCATCTATGCAGTTGCTCTGCAACTCCTCGAATCCGTGGACCGGCCAATGACCGTGAGGCTGGTGGGAGTGCGGGCCGAACAACTCGAAGATGCAGCCACCACCTCGCTGCAGCTCAGCATCGACCGGCGGGATGACAACTGGCGGTCCGCCGAGCACGTTCTTGACCAGGTGACCCGCAAATTCGGGAGCAAATCCGTTCTCCCTGCCCGGCTGCTCGAGCCCGGAAGCGGCACTGACTAAAGGCTCCAAAAAAGGGCTGGCTTATGGCTCCGTTTAAGGCCTCGAATCAGCGTGCCCGGTGCGCCTTCGGAAGTCATTGCCGTCTTTCAGAACAGCCCTCAACAAACTATCCTTATAAATACAAAGTTTTTGAGTGACTGGACTTACTGCCGGACTCTCTTGGACATGCTTCCGCTCCGGGTCTGCATGCCTGGCTTTCGTTTACCGCCACAGCCGGCGGGTACGGGAACCACCAGGGCATACCAGACGTTATTGGAGTTGAAGTAATGGCTGGGACCAGCCCGGACGTTGGCCTACAAAAGGAGGTCGTGATGCCGCTGTCGGAGCACGAACAGAAGCTGCTCGAGCAGCTGGAGAAGCAGCTTCACGAGGATGATCCAAAATTCGCGAATTCCATGGGTTCGGACCCAGGACGTTCGTGGTCGACAAGACACGTCGTGATCGGCGTCCTCTGTGCGCTGGCCGGCGTCTTCCTGTTGCTCGTCGGCGTCACCCTGCAGAACATCTTCGTAGGTGTCCTCGGCTTTATTGTGATGGGCGGGGGCGTGTATTTCGCCACAATGCGCAGCAGCTCGTCGGGCACCAAGGGCTCGAAGTCCGGGAGCGGCAAGGCTGGCAAGCAGCGCAGTTCGTTTATGAGCAGCCTCGAGGAACGTTGGGACGAGAGGCGCAGGGGAGAACCCTGATCCGTCCAGCCGGCAGGACAGGACCCACCCGGCCCCACTTTGCTCCCCCCGAATAGGGGAGAGCCGCAAATAGACCCGCTCCGGCGGGTCTTTTTGCGTTTGAGGCAGGTCTTTTGAGTGCCATATCGAGCCCACGGCAAAAGCGGCCTGAATGGCGGCCTGGAAGCGCGTGAATATTTGGCGACGGTTCAGCAAAAGTCCTCCACTTCCCACCACCGGCAGAATTCCGCGCCATTTCTGGCCTCCAGTCCCAAAGATTGCCCCTCCGGAGCCGCAATTCGCGTTGACTGTGGGGGAAAGTGGAGTAATGTGGAGGACATAAGAGGGTGGTTGCAACACAGGGGATGTGCAGTTCCTGACATCGGACAGGCGGTGGGCCAGTGTTTCTGGGCACACATTCGCCGCGTCTTGATGAAAAGGGCCGGATCATTCTCCCCGCGAAGTTCCGGGAGGAACTTGCCAGCGGACTGGTCCTTACCAGGGGCCAGGAACGTTGCATCTACGTCTTCAGCGAGAAGGAATTTGCCCGGGTCCACGAGCAAATGCGGGAGGCGCCAATCTCCTCAAAACAAGCGCGGGACTACATCCGCGTCTTTCTCTCTGGAGCCTCGGACGAGGTACCTGACAAGCAGGGGCGCGTAACCATTCCACCGGCGCTCCGGGAATACGCAGGACTCGGGAGGGAACTGGCCGTGATCGGTGCCGGAACCCGCGCCGAGATCTGGGACGCCCAGGCTTGGAATGAATACCTCGCAGAGAAGGAAACGGCCTTCTCTGAAACCGATGACCCCATCCCGGGCATTTTGTGACCGGGCAGGGGCAGCGGACAGCTTCTTGGTTGGGATCTCCAGCCGGCCCATCAGCCGGCCAACCTGGCTCAACTTCCCCGGAGCCAGGCGGGCAGGACGGTAGGCGCGGATGGGGATCCGGGTCAAGAAGCATCCAGGTGACAGCGACGGCGAGAAAGGACGAGGCATGAACGATCAACCGAAGCCCACGTCCGAACGCCATGTGCCGGTCCTTCGGGACCGGTGCATCAATTTGTTGGCCCCCGGATTCGAGGCAGCCAGGAGCCGCGGTGAAACTCCGGTGGCCATTGATGCCACCCTGGGCATGGGAGGCCACTCCGAGGCCATGCTGCAGCGCTTCCCCGACCTGCACCTGATCGGGATCGACCGCGATGAGGAAGCCCTTGCCCTGGCCGGTGAACGGCTGAGTCCCTTTGCGGCACGGACCGATCTTGTGCATGCCGTCTATGACGAGATCGAAGATGTCCTGGCAGACCTCGGCGTCACGGAAGTGCATGGGATCCTGATGGACCTCGGCGTTTCGTCGCTCCAGCTCGACGAGCGTGAGCGCGGCTTCGCCTACTCCTTCGACGCTCCGCTGGACATGCGGATGGACACCAGCCGCGGCCAGACGGCAGCGGACGTGGTGAATACCTACAGCGAAGAGGAACTGGTCCGGATTATCCGCAAGTGGGGCGAGGAAAAGTTCGCCGGCCGAATCGCCAACAGAATCGTAGCCGCCCGCGCCGCCAAACCGTTCACCACCACCGGCGAGCTCGTGGAGCAGATCCGCTCGGTTGTTCCGGCCGGTGCTGCCAAGTCCGGCGGACACCCGGCCAAGCGGACCTTCCAGGCATTGCGGATTGAGGTCAACGAGGAACTCGAAGTGCTGGAACGGGCGGTGCCCGCCGCTGTGGATGCCACGGCACTGGGGGGCCGCATCGTGGTGATGTCCTACCACTCCCTGGAGGACAAGATCGTCAAGGGAGTCTTCCAGGCCCGATCGAGATCCTCCGCTCCGCTTGGTTTCCCGGTGGAGCTGGAGGAACACAAACCCGAACTGAAAACCCTGACCAAAGGCACCGAGGTGCCAACCGCCGTCGAAATCGCCGAAAACCCCCGCGCTGCCTCAGCAAGGCTCCGCGCTGTGGAACGAATCCGAGCCAGGAGAGCTGAATGAGCACCGCTGCCGTGAAGAACTTTCCCGTCGTCTCCGGTACGGCGGCCAAGCACCTCCCTTCCGGTTCGCCTGAAGCGCCCCGCCGGAGCCGTACGCCGCTCTCCGTGGTCCGCACCGTTCCCCGCAAACGCCGTGCGCCTTTTGTGGTGCTGTGCTTCGGCATGCTCGCCCTGGCACTGGTCGCCGTCCTGGTGCTGAACATCTCGGTTTCCACGGCCCAGTACCAGTTGGTGGAATTGCGTGCCACGCAGAGCACCCTGACTAAACAGAACCAGGACCTCACCCAGCAGGTCCAGAACTTCGAAGCACCGCAAAACCTTGCCGCGCAGGCAACAAAGCTGGGAATGGTGCCATCCACTGTTAAGGGCCAGATCGACCTGTCCACTCTGTCGGTGACCGGCAAGGCAACGCCGGCCGTCAAGGACGGCCCCGCCGGCGCCGTGATCCCGGCGCCGGCAGTGGCGGGCCAGCTCACCGTGGTGCCCCCGCCCAGCAAGAGCGAGCCCCTCGAAGCCCGGAAGCCTGTGGAAGACACCCCGGCGGCCCCGGCTGCTGCTTCCCCTGGCAGCACAACGGGCAGCGCAGCGGGTGCCACGTCCGGCACCCCGGCCGGCGCTGCACCGGACGCAGCAGCCCAGGCGCCGGCAGCCGCGGCAGTGCCCCCCGTGGAACTGCACGGTGGGTCGGTTCCCGCCCCGGAGCAGAAGGTCCCCGGGCAGTAACACGGCAGGTCTGACAGGCAACAAGGTCGAGCAGCAAGGAATATCACGGTGGCGCAGAGGACCGGCAAGGCAAGAAGCAGCAAGGTTCCCAACGCCACCAAACGCCTCCGGCTTGGCCTGGGGATCATGCTCACGCTCCTGCTGGTGGTGGGCGGAAAACTCTTCCTCGTCCAAGGGCTTGACGTGGGGGGAATGGCCGAAGCTGCGCTCAACAGCCGGATGAAGCAGACCGTGCTGCCTGCAGAGCGGGGCAGCATTCTGGACTCCACGGGCACTGTGCTGGCCAACAGCGTGATCCGCTACAACGTGGTGGTGGACCAGCGGGTCAACACCAAAACGGAGAACTTCAAGCGCCTGGAAACCGTGGACGGCAAGGAAAAGCTGGTGGACGTCAGCCGCGACCAGGGCCTGACGGAGCTCGCAGCGGCGCTGGGCATGGAGAAGGACGACATCCGCGACGCCGTCACCGGACAGCAGCCTTATTACATCGTGGCCAAGGACGTGAAGCCCGACATCGAGGACCGCATCTCCAAGCTCCAGATTCCTGGGATCGTTACGGAAGGCGTCAGCAAACGGGTCTATCCCAACGGCTCCGTGGCCGGCGGCATCATCGGCTTCCTGCAGGACGGCACCACCGGCCTGGCCGGCATTGAACAGACCCAGGACGGGCTGCTCAAGGGAACGGACGGCAAACGCCTCTTCGAGATCGGTGCCGACGGACTCCGCATCCCGGTGGGAATGGACGAGCTGACGCCGCCGCAGGACGGCAAGGACGTCAAACTCACCATCAACTCGGACCTGCAGTACTTCGCCCAGCAGGCCATCCAAAGCCAGACTGACAAGCTCAGCGCCGAGTGGGGCGTCATCATCGTGATGGACGTCAAAACCGGAAACCTTGTGGCTATGGCCGATACCAACGCCCCGGATCCCAATGACCCGGGCCGGGTGGCTGCCAAGGACCGCGGCGTCCGTGCGGTCACCGCCGCCTACGAGCCAGGGTCCGTCGAAAAAATGCTCACGGCAGCGGCGCTGATCGAGGAAGGCAAAGCCAACCCCCTCAGCGAGTACACCCTGCCGCCGTCGTACACGGTCAACGGCCAGACCTTCAGCGACTCCTTTTCCCACGGCACCGAAAAGCGCACCCTCGCCGGCATCCTGGGCTACTCCATGAACACCGGCACCGTCATGGCCGGCCAGGAACTGAGCAAGGAACAGCGCTATAACTGGCTGAAGAAGTTCGGCATCGGGGAGGCGCCCGACATTGGACTCCCCGCACCCGCGTCCGGAATCCTCACACCCTGGGAGCAGTGGGACGGGCGCCAGGAATACACCGTCTTGTTCGGGCAGGGCGTTTCGCAGTCCACCCTCCAGACTGTGAGGGCGTTCCAGTCCGTGGCCAACAACGGCGTGATGCTCCAGCCCCGCCTGATCGATTCCTATGTTTCCCCGGACGGTACCGAGGAAAAGGTACCGGCCGCACCGTCCACTCAGGTGGTCTCGGAGCACACGGCCCAGCAGGTCCAGGACATCCTGGAAAGTGCCGTCACCGAAGGCCAGATCAAGGACGCAGGGATCGACGGCTACCGGGTGGGTGCAAAGACGGGCACCTCGGAATCGCCGTGCGACGACGGCAAGTCCGGCTTCTGCGGCTACACGGCCTCCATGGTGGGGATGGCACCGATGGATGATCCGCGGTTTATTGTGGAGGTGGTACTCCAGCGGCCCAAGGGCAGCATCTACGGGATTACCAACGGGCCGGTCTTCCGGTCGGTCATGAGCCAGGCACTGCGGACCTACAACGTCCAGCCGTCCACGGGTGAACCGGCCAGGCTGCCCCAGTTTGCCAAGTAGCAGCCCCGCTTAGAGCACCACTACCGGCCCACCCATGCCGGGCACGACTAGCACCATCGGAGATTCCTTGTCTGAGATCAACCCGCCCGACAACCGCGCCGTCCCGGAGGGACCGGCCGGCCAAGGCCGCTTCCGCCCCTCACGGGTGGAGCCGGTACGGCTGGCAAGCATCGGCGAAGCCATCGATGTTGCAGTTCCTGGCCCGGCAGCTGAGGTGGAAGTCACCGGAATTTCCTTGAACTCACGGACCGTGGAGCCGGGCGACCTGTACGTCGCCCTGCCGGGCGCCACCCGCCATGGCGCAGACTTCGTGCCGCAGGCTGTTGAAGCAGGAGCTGCTGCAGTGCTGACTGACGACGCCGGCGCCAGGCTGCTCGCGCCCGCCGAGACGCCGGTACCCGTGATGATTGTGGAGTCACCACGGAACGTGGTGGGCCCGCTGTCCGCCCTGATCTACCG
Organism: Pseudarthrobacter sp. fls2-241-R2A-168; assembly: GCF_030209335.1. Classification (NCBI taxonomy): domain Bacteria; kingdom Bacillati; phylum Actinomycetota; class Actinomycetes; order Micrococcales; family Micrococcaceae; genus Pseudarthrobacter; species Pseudarthrobacter sp. fls2-241-R2A-168. The sequence goes on along the minus strand of NZ_JARVSG010000015.1, from coordinate 154,592 downwards.
CAGCCAGTCCGCTGCCGGCCAGCCACAGTTATTTGGCGTCACGGGCACCAACGGGAAGACCACCACCACTTACTTCATCAACTCCTTGCTGCGCGCCCTCGGCCGCAGCACCGGGCTGATCGGCACCATCGAGATCCATGCCGGCGGGGACCCAATTCCCAGCCTCCTCACCACGCCGGAATCCACCGACGTCCATGCACTGCTCGCCCTGATGCGCGAACGCGGGCTTGCAGCCGCTGCGATGGAGGTCTCCTCCCACGCCATCTCCTTCCAGCGCGTGGACGGGGTGCTGTTCGATGTTGCCGGCTTCACCAACCTCACCCAGGACCACCTGGACCTGCACCTGACCATGGAGGACTACTTCGCTACCAAAGCGGAGTTGTTCACCCCGGAGCGCGCCCGGGCGGCGGTAGTAACGGTCGACGACGAATGGGGCCGGCAGCTTGCCGGCAGCACCAGGGTGCCGGTCACCACCCTCAGCACCACCGGGGCGCCAGCGGACTGGACCGTCACGGGAACCGCCCCGCGCGGACTCGGCACGGACTTCACGCTGGGTGGTCCCGACGGCGTTCAGCTCCGCATCCACACCGGCCTGCCCGGCAGCTTCAACGTGGCCAACGCGGCGCTGGCGGCAGTAATGGTCCTGGCAGCAGGAGTTGACGCGGCAACCTTGCAGGCGGCACTGGACGGGTCCGACCCGTTCACTGTTGCGGTGCCCGGACGGATGCAACTGGTATCAACGGAACCCGCCGCGATCGTTGACTTTGCCCACAACACCGATGCACTGGCCAGGGCCCTGGAAGCGGTACGCTCCCCATCGCCGGACTCCCGCCTCATCGTGGTGTTCGGCGCCACCGGGCAGCGCGACCAGGGCAAACGCCCGGCCATGGGCGCCATCGCCGCCCGGCTTGCCGACGTCGTTATCATCACCGATGACGATCCCCACGACGAAGACCCGGCCGCCATCCGCGCCGATGTCCTGGCCGGAGCCCGCGAAGCCCAGGAAAAAGACTCCCTGCCCTGCGACATCCTGGAAGTTTTCCCGCGTGCCGAAGCCATCCGCCGTGCCGTAGACCTGGCCCGCCCGCAGGACACCATCCTGGTGGCCGGCCGCGGCCACGAGGTGTGGCAGGAAGTCAAAGGCGTCAACCATGCCCTGGACGACAGGGTAGAGCTGCGCAGCGCCTTGACAGCCAGGGGATTCAACGTTCTCCAAGCCGACCGGATAGAGTCCTAGACCGAGATGATTGCTTTTACTGCGGCGGAGATCGCCGAAATCACTAACGGGCGCCTGGACGCCGATCCCGGAATCACGCCCCTTTCGGTGGTGACGGACTCACGCGATGCCACACCTGGATCGCTCTACGTCGCAAAGCCCGGCGAGCATGCTGACGGCCACGACTTTGTGGCCGCGGCGTTTTCGGCCGGTGCCAGTCTGGCTTTGCTGGAGCGTCCTGTCGCCGATGCAGACGGGAACGGCTACCCCTCGGTACTCGTTCCGGACGCCGTGCTGGCCATGGGCGCCCTGGCTGCTGAGGCCGTGCGCAGGATCCGAGCCGCCCGCGCCGAACAGGGCAGCGAACTGACAGTTGTGGGAATCACCGGTTCGGCCGGGAAAACCACCACCAAGGACCTCCTCGCCGGAATCCTGTCGACGCAGGGACAAACTGTTGCGCCGCAGGGCTCCTATAACGGCGAGGTGGGCGTGCCGCTCACCGTTTTTCGTGCCGGAACCGATACGCGTTACCTTGTCATTGAAATGGGCGCCACCGGAATCGGTCACATCCGCTACCTCGCGGACATGGTCAGGCCTGATATCGGCGTCGTACTGGCCGTCGGAACCGCCCATGCCGGCGAGTTCGGGGGAGTGGCGAACATTGCCCTGGCCAAGGGTGAGCTGGTGGAGGCGCTTGCTGCTGACGGCACCGCCATTATCAACCTCGACGACGACCGCGTGGCGGCGATGCGCTCACGCACCGAGGCAAAGGTACTCGGGTTTTCCGCGGAAGGCCGCGCCGGCGCGGCCGTGCAGGCACTGAACCCTGACACCAATGCGGACGGCAACCCCGAATTCGATCTCCAGCTTCCGGACGCCGAGGGCGGCCTGCACGTCAGCAGCCGCCTCATCGGCGCGCACCATATGGGCAACCTGCTTGCCGCCGCCGGAGCAGCCTGGGCCGCTGGAGTTCCGGGGCAGGACATCGCGTCCTCCCTCAGCAGCCAGACCGCCGCGAGTCGCTGGCGGATGGAACGCACCGAGCGGGCAGACGGCGTCACGATTATCAACGACGCCTACAACGCCAATCCTGAATCCATGCGTGCTGCGCTGCGGACCCTGGCAGATCTCGGCCGCGGCCGCCGCACCTGGGCGGTGCTGGGCGCCATGCTTGAACTTGGAGACGATTCCATCAGGGAACACACTGCCGTGGGTACCCAGGTGGTGCGGCTGAACATTTCACGCCTGCTGGTGGTGGGCCGGGAAGCCCGTGCCCTCTATGTCTCCGCCGTCCAGGAGGGCTCCTGGGGCGATGAATGCCTCTTCGCGGAAACCGTTGATGAAGCCTACGACGTGCTGAACGCAGAGCTCGAACCGGGCGACCTGGTGCTGTTCAAATCCTCGAACAGCGTGGGACTTCGCCATTTGGGCGATCGGATAGCATTACCCCCACTGACCCCCCAATCCGCCGATGAAAGGAGCACTCTGCTGTGATTGCACTTTTGATCGGCGCCGGCCTGGCCCTCTTGTTCGCCCTGGTGGGGACACCGCTCTTTATCCGGTTGCTGGTGCGCCGCGGCTACGGCCAGTTCATCCGGGATGACGGACCCACCTCGCACCACACCAAGCGCGGCACGCCCACCATGGGCGGGACCGTGGTGGTGGCAGCCGTATTGCTGAGCTACGGACTCACCCACCTCATCATGATGATGGTGAACCCGGACTCCTCCGGCCCTTCCGCATCCGCCCTCATCCTGCTGTTCCTCATGGTCGGGATGGGTTTGGTGGGGTTCCTTGATGACTTCATCAAGATCTCCCGCCAGCGCAGCCTCGGCCTCAATGCCAAGGCAAAACTGATACTGCAGGGTGCAGTCGGAATCATCTTTGCCGTGCTCGCGCTGAACTTTCCCAATGGCGCCGGTGCCACTCCGGCCTCCACTAAGATTTCGCTGGTCCGTGACCTGCCGTGGCTGGACCTTGCTTTCGGCGGGACCGTCCTCGGGGCCATCCTGTTTGTGGTGTGGTCAAACCTGATCGTCACGGCCGCGACCAACGGCGTCAACCTCACCGACGGCCTCGACGGGCTCGCCGCCGGTGCGTCAGTCATGGTCTTTGGCGCATATACGCTGATGGGAATCTGGCAAAGCAACCAGGCCTGCGGATCGCCGCGGCAGGCGGGCAGCGGCTGCTACTCGGTCCGGGACCCGCTGGACCTTGCCCTGCTGGCGGCCATCATGAGCGCGGCTCTGGTGGGCTTCCTGTGGTGGAACACGTCACCGGCAAAGATTTTTATGGGCGATACCGGATCGCTGGCCATCGGCGGGGCAATTGCCGGCTTCGCCATCCTGTCCCGGACTGAGCTGCTGCTGGGCATCATCGGCGGCCTGTTTGTCCTGATCACCCTGTCCGTCATCATCCAGGTGGGCTACTTCAAGGCCACCGGCGGCAAACGTGTCTTCAAAATGGCACCGCTGCAGCACCACTTCGAACTGAAGGGGTGGGCCGAAGTCACGGTGGTGGTCCGGTTCTGGATCCTCGGCGGGCTTTTTGTGGCCGTGGGCCTGGGCATCTTCTACGCTGAATGGGTTGTGCTGCTGTGACCGTTTCCCCCCGCCTGAAGGACCTCACCAGCTGGGACTCCGACTGGTCCGGCCTCCGCGTTGTAGTGACCGGCATCGGCGTCTCCGGTTTTGCCGCCGCCGATACCCTCATCGAGCTCGGCGCCCGGGTGGTGGTGGTCGACGCCGCCACGTCTGACACCGCCAAAGCCCACGCTGAAACCCTGAAGATCGTTGGCGCAGCCGATGTCCTGCTGGGCGAGGACGCGGTGAGCCGCATCCCGAAGATCGACGGCGAACTGCCAGAGCTGATTGTCACCTCACCCGGTTGGCGCCCCGACCAGGCGCTCCTTGCCGCCGCCGCGCGGGCGCACATCCCCGTATGGGGCGATGTGGAACTCGCATGGCGGGTACGTGTCCGGGAAGGCCGCAAGACGGCCGACTGGCTCGCGATTACCGGAACGAACGGCAAAACCACCACGGTAGGGCTCACCGAATCCATGCTCCGGGCGGCCGGACTGAAAGCCATCGCCGTGGGCAATGTGGGCACACCCATCCTCGACGCCCTCCGCGACCCTGTGGAGTACGACGTCTTCGCCGTCGAACTCTCCAGCTTCCAGCTGCACTGGGCGCAATCCCTCTCACCGGTAGCCAGTGTGTGCCTGAACGTCGCCGAGGACCACGTGGACTGGCACGGCTCCTACGATTCCTACCTGGCGGACAAGGCCAAGGTCTACGAACAGACCCAGAAGGCCTGCATCTACAACGCAGAGCAGATCGAAACCGAGCGCATGGTGGAAAACGCCGACGTCGTGGAAGGCTGCCGCGCCGTCGGTTTCACCACCGTCACTCCAGCCATCAGCATGCTCGGCGTGGTGGAAGGCCTCCTGGTGGACCGGGCGTTCATCGCCGAACGCAAGGACAGTGCCGCAGAACTTGCCTCCATGGGCGACCTCGGTGCCTTCGCACCCCGCCACATGGTGGCCAATGCCCTGGCTGCGGCAGGACTGGTCCGCGCCTACGGCGTTGACGCCCAGGCGGTGCGCAAGGGAATCCAGGACTACATCCCGGGTGACCACCGCATCCAGCCCGTGGCCCGCCACAACGGCGTGCTGTGGGTCAACGACTCCAAAGCCACCAACCCGCATGCAGCGTCCGCCTCACTGGCCACCTTCAGCAATGTCGTCTGGATTGCCGGCGGCCTCTCCAAGGGGGTCACCTACGATGATCTGATCCGCGAGCATGCCCAACGGCTCAAAGCCGTAGTGCTCATCGGAAGCGATACCGCTGACCTGCGCGATGCCCTCCAGCGACACGCGCCGGATGTCCCGGTGATCATCCCGGGCGCGGGTGAAACTGAAGAGGTGCAGACTGCCGCAACAGCCGGCCCCGGCCAGGCCGGACCCTCCGGTGAAACGGTGATGGCCAATGCCGTTGCGTCAGCAGCACAGGTCGCTGAATCCGGCGATACTGTGCTGATGGCTCCGGCAGCTGCTTCCATGGATCAGTTCTCTTCCTATGCTCACCGTGGTGACACTTTCATCGAAGCTGTCCGCGAGCTGGTGGAAGGGCAGGCCCAGACCGGCGAGGAGTAACAATGGTCAGCACGCCCACCCGGCCCCAGCCAGACAAACGGCAGGCGGGTAAGCCAGGCTCCGGCTCCTCGGCAGCACCGGCGCAACGCCCGGCTTCCGTCCCTGTCCGCATCAAGGCGGCCTACCGGAAATTCTGGTCGGCACTGGAAGGCACGGGAACCTCCAAGAACGGCTCCACGTACTACCTCATCCTCGGCTCAACCCTGGCGCTGACGGCGATCGGGATCATGATGGTTCTCTCCGCCTCCAGCGTGGAGTCCATTGCGGCCGGCAAGTCGCCTTACGGTGATGCGCTGAAGCAGGGTGTGTTTGCGGCGATCGGCATCTTCACCATGTTTGTGCTGTCCCGCATCAACGTGGTGTGGCTCAAGCGGCTCGCCTGGCTGGCGATCATCGCCGCAGTGGTCCTGCTGGGCCTGGTCCAGGTTGTGGGCGCTGAGGTCAACGGCAATAAAAACTGGATCGACCTCGGCGGCATCACCTTCCAGCCGTCCGAAGCGTCCAAGCTGGCACTCGCACTGTGGATGGCCACCGTGCTGGCCAGGAAAGGCCGCCTGATCAGCCGCTGGCAACACGTGGCGATTCCTGCCGTCCCCATGGCGATCATCATTGTGGGCCTGGTCCTGGTGGGCAACGACCTCGGAACCGCCATGATCATCATGATGATTACGGCCGCCGCGCTGTTCTTTGCCGGGGCACCCCTGTATCTCTTCGGCATCGCAGGCCTGGTGGCCGCCGCCGGTACGGCCGTTATGGCCGTCACCAGCTCAAACCGCATGTGCCGCATCACCTCCTGGTGGACCGGACAGTCCTGCGCGGACGGGATTGATGCCAACTACCAGGCAACGAACGGCCTGTATGGACTCGCGTCGGGAGGCTGGTTCGGAGTGGGACTGGGGCAAAGCCGGCAAAAGTACAGCTGGATCCCCGAAGCCCACAACGACTTCATCTTCGCCATCATCGGCGAGGAACTCGGCCTGGTGGGCACCGTCGTCGTCCTGATCCTTTTCGCCATCCTGGGAGCCGCCATCTACCGCGTGGTGGTGGCACAGGAGGACATGTTCCACCGCGTGCTGGCCGGCACCATCATGGTGTGGCTGCTGGGCCAGGCCACGGTCAACATGTCGGTAGTGACCGGACTGATGCCCGTCATCGGCGTGCCGCTGCCCTTCATTTCCTACGGCGGGTCGGCGCTGCTGATGTCCCTCTGTGCCATCGGAGTGGTGCTCTCGCTGGCCCGGGAGCAGATGGCGCCGGCCATCCGGCCCAAACGGATGCTGAAGTTCAAGGCCAAACCGGGGCGGGCCACCGCCGCCGCCAAGAAGACTGCAAGAAAGCGTGCCTGACACCAGATGACCTCCACTAATCCATCCATCGTCCTGGCGGGCGGCGGAACCGCAGGCCACATCAGTCCGCTCCTGGCCATCGCGGCAGCAATCCGGGATGCCGCCCCAGGAGCCGCGATCCTCGCCGTCGGCACGCCCGCCGGAATGGAAACCAGGCTGGTTCCTGCCGCCGGGGTTGAGCTGGCCACGATTGACCGTGTTCCCTTCCCCCGAAAGCCTTCGGCCGACCTCCTACGCCTGCCCGGCCGCCTTGCCGGCGCCGTCCGGCAGGCCGGCGCCATCCTGGACAACGTGGCTGCCGATGTCCTGGTGGGTGTGGGGGGATACGTCTGCACTCCCATGTACCTGGCTGCACGGAAGCGTGGCATTCCGATCGTGATCCACGAGGCCAACATCCGTCCCGGCCTGGCCAACCGGGTAGGGACGCTCTTCACCAAGCGCGTTGCCGTGGCCTTCGACACCACCCCGCTGCGGGGCGCCGTGCACGTCGGCATGCCCATGCGTAGCGAAATCTCTCATCTGGACCGGGCAGCGGCGCGCGCCTCAGCCCGGGAAACACTGGGACTGGACCCTGCCAAACCCACACTGATCGTCACCGGCGGATCCTCGGGGGCGCAAAGCATCAACAGGACCATCTCCGGCGCCCTCGGGCAGTTGGCCGAGGCCGGTATCCAGACCCTGCACGTCACCGGCCGCGGCAAGTCGGTCCTGGACGACGGCGGCAGGCCACTGGCTGCCGACGGTTACCGGCAAGTGGAATACATCGATGGCATGGAGCTCGCCTACGCGGCGGCCGACGTCCTGCTGGCCCGCTCCGGTGCCGCCACCGTCCATGAGGTTGCCGCCGCCGGCGTGCCGGCCGTCCTGGTTCCGCTGCCCATCGGCAACGGCGAACAGGCGCTCAATGCCGCCGGACTCGTGGCCGCCGGGGGAGCCCTGCTGGTGGCTGACCGCGACTTCACGCCCGATTGGGTAGGCCGGGAACTCATCCCGCTGGTCACCGACGGGTCACGGCTCGCCACCATGGCAGCCAACTCCCACCGGCTTGGTATTCGAAACGCCGATCAGCGCATGGCTGGTCTTGTCCTGGAAGCGGTATCGACATGAGTCACGGCATCCCCAGCCTGGCCTCACTGGGCAGGGTCCACTTTGTTGGGATCGGCGGCGTGGGCATGTCCGCCGTCGCCCGGATCATGGTTGCCCGCGGCGTTCCCGTCAGCGGCTCTGATGCCAAGGACCTGCCCGTGATGGCGGACCTCGCGGCCGCCGGAGCGCGCATCGCCGTCGGCTATGACGCCGCCAACCTGGCCGATGCCCAGACCGTGGTGGCCGGTTCCGCCATCCGCGCCGACAATCCTGAGCTGGTGGCAGCCAGGGCAGCAGGACTGCCGGTGCTGCACCGCTCCCAGGCCCTCGCCGCCACCATGGGGGAGGACGTGGTGGTGACCGTAGCCGGAACGCACGGCAAGTCCACCACCACCTCCATGGTGGCCGTCCTCCTGCAGGGCGCCGGGCTGGATCCGTCATTCGCCATCGGCGCCAACGTCCCGGCGCTCGGCGTCAACGCCGCCCACGGAACGTCCGGGATCTTTGTGGCCGAGGCGGACGAATCGGACGGCTCATTCCTGAACTACCGGCCGAAAATCGCCGTGGTCACCAACGTGGAGCCGGACCACCTGGACTACTACGGCACGGCCGAGGCCGTCTACGAATCCTTTGACCGGTTCACGGCCCTGCTCCCGGCCGACGGCGTCCTGGTTGCGTGTGCGGACGACCCCGGCGCACTTGCCCTGGCGCAGAGGACGCGGGAGCGCGGCAACACCCGCGTGCTCCTTTACGGCACCCGCGCGGAAGCCGAGCTGAAACTGCACGACGGCGGCCCGGGCGATGTTGCCGTGTCCACGCTGTCCGGCCTGTTCCCGCTGGAGCTGCAGGTGCCGGGCCGGCACAACGCCCTGAACGCGGCCGCCGCGTTTGCCGTTGCACAGGAGCTGGGAGTGGAGCCGGCCGTGGCAGCCGCCGCCCTGGCGCAGTTCTCCGGGGCTGCACGGCGCTTCGAGCTCAAAGGCCAGGCGCGCGGCGTCCGCGTCTTCGACGACTACGCCCACCATCCCACCGAAGTCCGTGCGGCCCTGGCCGCGGCCCGGTCCGTGGCGGGGGACAACAAGGTCCATGTGCTCTTCCAGCCCCACCTTTTCTCACGGACCCGGGAATTCGCCAAGGAGTTCGCCGAGGCCCTGAACCTCGCCGATACTGCCTGGGTGCTGGACATCTACCCCGCGCGCGAGGATCCGATTCCCGGCGTCACCAGCCAGCTCATTGCGGACTACCTGGACGACGGCGGGCGGCTGGTTCCAGCCTCCGACGCCGTGGCGGCCCTTACCGGCGCCGCTGCTGAGGGTGACATCATCCTCACGGCAGGTGCCGGTGACGTGACGGCTTACGGGCCGCAGATCGTAGAGGCCCTGCGTGCCTAGTTCCCGCCGTCCTACCTACACCTCCGCCGGCCGACGGCCTGGGAAGGCCGACGTACGGCCCGGCCAGGCAGGCCCCGACGCGACGGGCAGCCAGGACATCATCTCGGCATCGCGGCCTGCCCCGGAGCCTGCGCCTCAGCCCGCTCCGCAGCCCACCCAAAAGGCCGGAAAAGCAGGCAAAGCAGGCTTCGGCGCACGGGTAAAGGACCGACTGACAAACGACGGGCCGGCAACGGGCGCGCCCGCCCGGGACGCTGCGGGCGGGAACGTCCAGGCTTCCGACCGGGCAGGGAAGGTCCTGGCTTTTCCCGAGCCCAAGGGGAAGCGGCGGAAGAGGAACATCCTGGTGGTGGCAGCCATCCTGCTTGCCGTGGTGGCCGGGCTCATTGCCGCCGCAGTTTTTACCCCCGCCCTGGCTGTACGGACCATCTCCGTGTCCGGAACGCACCTGCTGACCCCTGCCCAGGTGGAAGCCGCGCTGGAACCACTCCACGGCAAGCCGCTGCCGCAGGTCACCGACGAGGAAGTGGGGCGCCTCCTGGCGCCCCTGGTCCAGGTGAAGTCCGTCTCCGCAGAGGCGCGTCCGCCGTCGGGCCTTGCCGTAGCCGTCCGCGAACGCGTGCCTGTGGCGCTGGTCAAGCAGGGGGAGCAGTACCAGCTGGTTGACGTGGAAGGCGTGCAGCTCGCATCAACGGACGACCCCGCGTCGGTCTCGCTGCCTGTCATTGACGGCGGTGCAGGTACCATCGGGAAGGACCTTTTCCGGGCTACCGCCCAGGTGCTGGGCGCCTTGCCGCCGGATGTGCTGGCCAAGCTCTCGAACGCCTCGGCCCAGTCTGTGGACGCGGTGGAACTCAAGCTGGTAGACGGCCAGACTATCGTTTGGGGCAACGCCGGCGAGAAGGAACTCAAAGCCAAGGTGCTGGCCGCCCTGCTCAAGGCTCCGGTGGATCCAAAGCACCCGGTCAAGGTGTACGACGTCAGTGTGCCCCGGCACCCGGTGACCCGCTGACACGCTTTCTTTCCGGTATTAATCCGACACGCGGAGCCGGTTATTGAATGTGTGAACCAGAGGAAATACCGTCACAGACATGAGTTACTTGACATAACTATAACCTTCAACTCGAAGGTTAAGGTTGCAGGCATTAAGCTCTTCATCAGATTTAGCAATAAGACACGAACAAGGGACACGTAACGTGGCAGCTCCGCAGAATTACTTGGCCGTCATCAAAGTCGTCGGCATCGGCGGCGGTGGCGTGAACGCAGTCAACCGCATGATCGAGGTCGGCCTCCGAGGTGTTGAATTCATCGCCATCAACACCGACGCCCAGGCCCTGCTGATGAGCGATGCCGACGTCAAGCTTGACGTGGGGCGCGAGCTGACCCGCGGCCTTGGCGCGGGTGCCAACCCCGAGGTGGGCAAGCAGGCTGCGGAGGACCACGCCGACGAGATCGAGGAAGTCCTGCGTGGCGCCGATATGGTGTTCGTCACTGCAGGCGAAGGTGGCGGAACCGGCACCGGCGGCGCTCCGGTCGTGGCCCGCATCGCCCGTTCGCTGGGTGCCCTGACCATCGGTGTGGTCACCCGCCCGTTCACCTTCGAAGGCCGCCGGCGTGCCGGTTCGGCCGAAGCCGGCATCGACGCCCTGCGCGACGAAGTGGACACCCTGATCGTGATCCCCAACGACCGCCTCCTGTCCATCAGCGACCGCAATGTCTCCGTCCTGGATGCTTTCCGTTCCGCTGACCAGGTGCTGCTCTCCGGCGTCCAGGGCATCACCGACCTCATCACCACCCCCGGCCTGATCAACCTTGACTTTGCCGACGTCAAGTCCGTCATGCAGGGCGCCGGTTCGGCGCTGATGGGCATCGGCTCCGCCCGTGGCGAAGACCGCGCCGTCAAGGCAGCCGAGCTCGCCATCGCCTCGCCGCTGCTGGAAGCCTCCATCGACGGCGCGCACGGTGTGCTGCTGTCCATCCAGGGTGGTTCGGACCTTGGCCTCTTCGAGATCAACGAGGCCGCACGCCTGGTCCAGGAGGTGGCACACCCGGAGGCCAACATCATCTTCGGCGCCGTCATTGACGACGCCCTGGGCGACGAAGCCCGCGTCACGGTCATCGCCGCCGGGTTCGACGACGTCAAGGCCACCTCGCCCTCGATGGACCAGTCCCAGCCCCAGGCCGCTCCCCAGCGGCCGGCCGTTCCCGCAACTGCTCCGGCGCCGGCCCAGGCACCTTCCGCAGGCAGCCACCAGGCAAGCGTCCAGCCCATCCACGCGGGAGTCGGTGCAGCAGGGCTCAGCAACTGGGGCCAGCAGCGGCCGGCAGCTGTTCCGGCTGACTCAGGCTTCGACGTCGACCTCCCCTCCGTGGTGGAGCCGGACCTCACCGGCAGCCACTCGGATGACCTGGATGTCCCCGACTTCCTGAAGTAGGGGGCGGCTTGTTCCAGTGGAGTGCCCAAGTCCGGCCCCGTGTCTCCATCGCCTTTACCAACGCTGACGCCGGAAACCTGGCACTGCACGTGGGTGACGATGCGGGTGCGGTAAGCCGGCGGCGCAGGGACCTGGAACGGGCCATCGGCGTAGCGCCCCAGGGGCTGCGGTTCATGAACCAGGTGCACGGCAACACGGTGACGGTCATGGACCAGGACACCGCTGCGCCGGAAGCTGACGCCATGGTTTCGCGCGGTGTCCCGCTGGCGGTGATGGTTGCGGACTGCATTCCTGTCCTGCTCGCCGGGGAGTCGCCGGACGGGCCAGTCCTCGCCGCGGTCCATGCCGGCCGTCCCGGCATTGCCAACGGGGTGATTCCGGCGGCCGTGGACAGGATGAAGTCCCTTGGTGCCGTCGGCATCCGCGCATGGCTGGGACCTTCGATCTGCGGCAACTGCTACGAGGTGCCCGCCGGGCTGCAGGACGAGGTTTCCGCCGTCGTCCCCGCTGCACGTACCACCACGTCCTGGGGCACTCCCGGCCTGGACCTGCCGGCCGGTGCCCGCAGCCAGCTGGACCAGGCAGGCGTCAGTGTTGAATACAGCGGCCCCTGCACCCTGGAGACGCCATCCCTGTTCTCCTACCGCCGGAACAGCAACACGGGCCGGTTCGCGGGCCTGATCTGGTGCCATGACTGAGGCCTCGGCAGGCGGCGACCCCCGTTCCCGGGAGCTCGGAACGCGGCTGGCCGCCGTACGGCAGCGCATCGGGACGGCAGCGGCCGCCGCAGGCCGGGAAGGAAACCTTCCCACCCTGATTGTGGTGACGAAGTTCCATCCTGCCGACGACATCAGACGGCTCGCGGCGCTGGGTGTCACCGACGTCGGCGAGAACCGCGACCAGGAGGCGTCGGCGAAGGCGCTTGAACTGGCGGACTGCGGCCTTACCTGGCACTTCGTTGGCCAGCTGCAAAGCAAGAAGGCTAAATCGGTACTCCGATACGCCGCCGCCGTGCACTCCGTGGACCGGCCCCAGCTCGTGGACGCGCTGGCCAGGGCTGCACAGGCCGAGCGCGACGCCTCAGGGCGGGCGCCGCTGGACTGTTTCATCCAGGTCAGCCTGGAGGACGACGCCGGAGCACACCGCGGCGGCGCCGTTCCTGAAGAAGTGCTGCCGCTGGCTGAACGGATAGCAATCTCCGCCGGCCTCGAATTGGCCGGGGTCATGGCCGTGGCGCCGCTGGGCGCCCCGCCGGAAGCCGCCTTCGAAAAACTCGCCCGGGTCTCGGCCCGGCTGGTCACGGAGCATCCCGCCGCCACGGGCATTTCCGCCGGCATGAGCCAGGACCTGGAAGCGGCCATCGCGTTCGGAGCGACACACCTGAGAATCGGCTCCGATATTCTCGGATCGCGTCCCGCCGTGGGGTAGCGTCGGTGCTATTGGAAGTGATGGGCGGGGGACTCCAGTGCTGTCAAGCCATTGGGCGGCCCGCTTACGGACACGATTAGGAGTCGACCATGGCCGGCGCTCTGCGCAAGACAATGATCTATCTTGGGCTCGCCGACGGCGATGAACACTACGAGTCCGAGCAACAGACCACACGTAAGGATGAGGACGAAACGATGGAAGTTGACCGCGAGGAGCGCCGTGCCCCTGCACCCGTCCGCGAGGTCAGCCGCGAATCGTCCTACACCCCCGAAGAGGAATACCGCGCCCCAGTGACCCCCATCAAGCGCGCGGCCTCGAGCCGCGAGGAGGCCACCGGTCTCCGCCAGATCACCACTATCCACCCGCGTTCCTACAACGATGCCAAACTCATCGGTGAAAGCTTCCGTGACGGCATCCCCGTCATCATGAACGTTACGGACATGGGCGAGGCTGACGCCAAGCGCCTGGTGGACTTCTCTGCCGGCCTTGTTTTTGGCCTCCGCGGAAGCATTGAGCGGGTGACCAATAAGGTCTTCCTGCTCTCGCCGTCCTACGTTGAGGTCATCGGCGACGACAAAAAGGCCAGTGAAACTACGGCCAGCTTCTTCAACCAAAGCTGAGCAACGGGCTGACACAGATGCCAGGCAGGGACACACCTGCCTGGCATCTGTGCTGAAATAGACGAGACACATCCGCAGTGCACCGCGGTATCCACAAGGGACATGGAGATATGAAGTAAGTCATGGGAATTATTTTCGGGCTTGTCTATCTCGCACTCCTGCTGTTCTTTGTCGCCCTGATCATTCGCCTGGTGTTTGACTGGGTCCAGATGTTTGCCCGGGAATGGCGTCCCCGGGGAGCCGCCCTGGTGGCGGCGCACGCCGTGTACTCCATCACCGATCCGCCGCTGAACGGACTGCGGCGGCTGATCCCGCCGCTGCGCCTGGGCGGCATCTCGCTGGACCTGGGCTTCCTGGTCCTGTTCATTGGAGTCAGTATTGCCATGGGGATCACCAGAAGCCTCGCTTGATTTACCGGATAGACCTGCAGGGCAGGGATGGAACCCGCCGGGAACCACGAATGCCATGTGAAGAAAAACTCGTGTTTGACACCGCAGTGTTGAATTAGAGGAACAAGACCAACTTTAGGTACCGTAGTTTTGACGGCCGGAAGGCCTACTGACTACTTAGACCAGTGAGGTGACCAGATGGCTTTGACGCCAGAAGACGTTGTCAACAAGCGCTTTCAGCCGACCAAGTTCCGCGAAGGCTACGACCAGGACGAGGTTGATGACTTCCTGGACGAAATCGTCGTCGAACTCCGCCGCCTGAACCAGGAAAACGACGAACTTCGCAAGAAGCTCGCCGAAGCCGGTTCCAGCGTTCCCGCCAGCACCGTTGCCGCACCCGTGGTGGAGAAGGTTCCCGCGCCCGTCAAGTCCGACAAGGACGAAGCCCGCGAGAAGGCCGAAGCAGAAGCCAAGGCCGCCGAAGAGCGCAAGAAGAAGGACGTCCAGCAGGCTGCCCCGGCAGCTGCCGCTCCTGTTGCCGCCGCACCGGCTGCCGCCACGGCTTCGGCCGAATCGGCTGCCGGCCTGCTCGCCATGGCCCAGCAGATGCACGACCGCCACGTTGCAGACGGCCAGGCGCAGAAGGACAAGATCATCGCCGAGGCGCAGATCGAAGCCAGCAGCCTGGTCAACGACGCACAGGAGAAGTCCCGCAAGATTCTCGGCGCCCTGGAGCAGCAGCGTTCAGTGCTCGAGCGCAAGGTGGAGCAGCTGCGCGGCTTCGAGCGTGACTACCGTTCACGCCTGAAGGCCTACATCGAAGGCCAGCTGCGCGACCTCGATGCCCGCGGTTCAGTGGCTACGCCGGAAGTCAGCGAAGCCAACTAGTCTGTCAAGCACGTATTCTGAAAGCCGGTGGCTGAGGATTCCTCGGCCACCGGCTTTTGGCATTGACACCGGTTTTACGAATGAAAGCACCATGACTGACGAACTTGCCGCCGACGCCGCACGCCCTGTACCGCCCTCGCCACGGCCCCGCCGCGCCGTGCTGCTGTCCCTCTTTGCGGGGTTCGCAGTTTTTGCCTATGTCCTGGACCAGCTGACCAAGCTCTGGGTCACCTCCTCCATGGTGGAAGGGGAGCGGATCCCGGTACTGCCGCCCGTGCTGCACTGGTACTTCATCCGGAACTCGGGGGCGGCGTTTTCCATCGGCGAAAACGTCACCTGGGTGTTCTCCATCATCATGGCCGCGGTGGCAATCGCCATCCTGCTCCAGGTCCGCAAGCTCGGCTCCATCTGGTGGTCCCTCGCGCTGGGCCTGCTGCTGGGCGGCGCGCTGGGCAATCTGACCGACCGGCTCTTCCGGGAACCGTCCTTCGGCATGGGCCACGTGGTCGACTTCATCCAACTGCCGAACTTCGCGATCTTCAATATCGCCGACTCAGCGGTGGTGTCCGCCGTCGCGGTCATCTGCATCCTCACGCTGCGCGGCATCTCCATCGATGGAACGCGGCTGACGGCCGGCAAGGAAAAGTCCGCCGATGCTTGAGCGCGTTGTCGTCGCCGAACAGTTTGGCGGCACCCGCGCTGATGCGGGGGTCGCCGCGCTCCTGGGGATTTCGCGCTCCCTGGCGGCAACCCTGATCGCCGAGGGCCATATCCTCAGCAAAGGCAAAGCATTGGGCAAATCGGCCAAACTGGTGGCCGGAGACGTCCTCCAGGTGAGCCTGCCGGAACGGCGTGACCCCCTGGAAGTCGTGGAGGAAGTTGTGGAAGGCCTGAAGATCCTGCTGGACGACGACGATTTTGTCGTCGTTGATAAACCCGTGGGCGTAGCTGCCCATCCCTCCCCGGGCTGGGTGGGGCCCACCGTTGTGGGCGGCCTTGCCGGGGCCGGATACCGCATCTCCACGTCAGGGGCGCCGGAGCGTGCCGGCATTGTCCACCGGCTCGACGTCGGCACATCGGGAGCCATGGTGGTGGCCAAGTCCGAGCGCGCGTACACAGCCCTGAAGCGGGCGTTCAAGGAGCGTACCGTGGACAAGGTCTACCACGCCGTGGTGCAGGGCCTGCCTGATCCGCTGGTGGGCACCATCGACGCTCCCATCGGCAGGCACCCCGGCCATGACTGGCGGTTCGCCGTCATCGAGGACGGGCGGCCGTCCGTCACGCACTACGAAGTGGTGGAAGCCTTCGGCAAGGCAAGCCTGGTGGAAGTACACCTGGAAACCGGCCGCACCCACCAGATCCGGGTTCACTTTTCCGCACTGCGCCACCCCTGCGCCGGTGACCTCACCTACGGTGCCGACCCCCGGCTCGCGGCCACATTGGGGCTGACCCGCCAGTGGCTGCATGCCCGCGAACTCGGCTTTGAGCATCCCGTCACGGGGGAGTCGGTGCGTGTTGTCAGCGACTACCCGCAGGACCTGGCGTTTGCCCTGGAAGTGCTGGAGTCAGGGCGGGCCTGACGGACCCCTGCCCGGCCGGCGCTTAGAATAGTGCGGTGACTTCCAGCAATGATTCGTTCGTCCACCTGCACACCCACACCGAGTACTCCATGCTGGATGGAGCGGCCCGCCTGGGTGAGCTGTTCGATGAAACCGAACGCCTCGGCATGCCGGCACTTGCCACTACAGACCACGGTTACCTCTTCGGCGCCTTCGATTTCTGGCGCAAGGCCACGGACAAGGGCATCAAGCCCATCATCGGCGTCGAAGCCTATGTAACACCGGGTACCGCCCGCACAGACAAGGGACGCGTGCGCTGGGGCGAGGAGTCCCAGCGCAAGGACGACGTCTCCGGCGGCGGCTCGTATACCCACATGACCCTGCTCAGCTACAACAACGTGGGGATGCGGAACCTCTTCCGCGCCTCATCCATCGCTTCACTGGACTCCGTCTTCGGCAAGTGGCCCCGACTGGACCGTGAACTGCTCAACACCTATTCCGAGGGCCTGATAGCCACCACCGGATGCCCGTCCGGGGAAGTGCAGACGCGCCTCCGCCTGGGCCAGTACCGCGAAGCGCTGGAGGCCGCCGCGGAGTTCCGCGACATCTTCGGCGCTGACAACTACTTCTGTGAGCTGATGGACCACGGCCTGGACATCGAGCGGCGCGTCACCGGTGACCTGCTGCGGCTGGCCAAGGAACTGAACCTTCCCCTCGTGGCCACCAACGACCTCCACTACACGCACGAGCACGACGCCAAAGCCCACGAGGCCCTCCTGGCCATCCAGTCCGGCTCAACCCTCCTGGAGCCCACCTACGATAACGGCGGCTCCCGGTTCGCCTTCTCCGGCAGCGGCTACTACCTGAAATCGCCGCAGGAGATGCGGGAGCTTTTCCGCGACCACCCGGACGCCTGCGACAACACCCTGCTCATCGCCGAGCGCTGTGAAGTGTCCTTTAATACGGACGCCAACTACATGCCGCGCTTTCCGTGCCCGCCGGGGGAGGACGAGACCTCCTGGCTGGTGAAGGAAGTGGATAAGGGGCTGCAGTACCGGTATCCGGCCGGAATCCCGGACGAGGTCCGCAAACAGGCCGACTATGAACTGGGCGTCATCACCTCGATGGGCTTCCCGGGCTACTTCCTGGTGGTGGCCGACTTCATCAACTGGGCCAAGAACAACGGCATCCGCGTGGGTCCCGGCCGTGGTTCCGGTGCCGGTTCCATGGTGGCGTACGCCATGCGCATCACTGACCTGGACCCGTTGCGCCACGGCCTGATCTTCGAGCGCTTCCTCAACCCCGACCGCGTCTCGATGCCCGACTTCGACGTCGACTTCGATGACCGCCGCCGCTCCGAGGTCATCGACTACGTGACCCGCAAGTACGGTGACGAGCGTGTTGCGATGATCGTCACGTACGGCACCATCAAGACCAAACAGGCGCTCAAAGACTCCTCGCGCGTGCTGGGCTACCCCTTCAGCATGGGCGAGCAGCTGACCAAGGCGCTGCCGCCTGCGGTCATGGCCAAGGACATCCCCCTCGCGGACATCCAGAACCCGGAGGCGAAGCGCTACGGCGAGGCAGGGGACTTCCGGCAGCTGATCAGCACCGATCCGGAAGCCGCCAAGGTGTTCGAGACAGCACTCGGCATCGAGGGGCTGAAACGCCAGTGGGGCGTCCACGCCGCAGGTGTGATCATGTCCTCGGACCCGATCATCGACGTCATTCCGATCATGCGCCGTTTCCAGGACGGCCAGGTGATCACGCAGTTCGACTACCCGACGTCCGAGGGCCTGGGCCTGATCAAGATGGACTTCCTGGGCCTGCGGAACCTGACGATCATTTCCGACGCCCTCGAGAACATCAAGATGAACCGCGGCATCGACCTCGACCTGGAAAACCTCGAGCTCGATGATGCACCGTCCTACGAACTCCTGGCACGCGGCGACACCCTGGGTGTCTTCCAGCTCGACGGCGGCCCCATGCGGTCGCTGCTCAAGCTCATGAAGCCTGACAACTTTGAAGACATCTCCGCCGTCCTGGCGCTCTACCGGCCGGGCCCCATGGGCGCCAACGCCCACACGGACTACGCGCTGCGTAAAAACGGGATCCAGGAAGTCATCCCCATCCACCCGGAACTGGAGGAACCCCTCAAGGAGATCCTCGGCGGAACCTACGGCCTGATCGTGTATCAGGAGCAGGTGATGGCCGTGGCGCAGAAGCTGGCCGGGTACTCGCTGGGCCAGGCAGACATCCTCCGCCGGGCCATGGGCAAAAAGAAGAAATCCGAGCTGGACAAGCAGTTCGCCGGCTTCTCCCAGGGCATGCAGGACAACGGCTACTCCATGGAGGCCGTGAAGACCCTGTGGGACATTCTGCTGCCCTTCTCCGACTACGCCTTCAACAAGGCCCACTCGGCCGCGTACGGCGTGATCTCCTACTGGACCGCGTACCTCAAGGCCCACTATGCGCCTGAGTACATGGCGGCGCTGCTCACGTCCGTGGGCGATGACAAGGACAAGTCCGCGATCTACCTGAACGAATGCCGGCGCATGGGCATCACTGTGCTCCCGCCGGACGTCAACGAGTCCGCCCTGAACTTCACCCCGGTAGGCAACGACATCCGCTTCGGCATGGGCGCCATCCGCAACGTCGGCGTCAACGCGGTGGAAGCCATGGTGGCGGCCCGGGAGAGCGAGGGCGCCTTTACCTCCTTCAAGGACTACCTGATGAAGGTCCCGGCCGTGGTGTGCAACAAGCGCACCATTGAGTCGCTGATCAAGTCCGGCGCCTTCGATTCGCTGGGCCACCACCGGCGCGCCCTGGCCATGATCCACGAAGAAGCCATCGACTCGGTCATCACGCTCAAGCGGAACGAAGCGATCGGTCAGTTCGACCTCTTCGCCGGCTTTGAGGAAGCCGAGTCGGAATCGTCGCTGAGCATCGAAATCCCCGACCTGCCTGAATGGGAGAAGAAGGACAAACTCTCCTTTGAGCGGGACATGCTGGGCCTGTACGTCTCGGACCACCCCCTGCAGGGCCTCGAGGGGGTGCTCAGCCAGCATGCCGAAATGAGCATCACGTCAGTCCTGGGTGAAGACGGGCCGCAGGATGGTGCCATCATCACCATCGCCGGCATGATCACATCCCTGAGCCGGCGCATCGCCAAGGCCAGCGGAAACGCCTACGCCCGGGCGGAGGTGGAGGACCTTGGCGGCTCGATGGAAGTGATGTTCTTCGGCCAGGTCTACGGACCCATTGCCTCAGTATTGGCCGAGGACCTGATCGTGGTGGTCAAGGGGCGCCTGCAAAAACGCGACGACGGCGCGATCACCTTGAACTGCATGGAGCTTTCCGTCCCGGACCTCAGCGAAGGGCTGGGCGGACCGCTGGTGATCACCATGCCCACGCACAAGGCCACGGAGGCCGTGGTCACGGAGCTTGGCGACGTTCTCCGGACCCACCGCGGCAACTCGGAAGTGCGCCTGCACCTGCAGGGCGATACCCGCACGGAGATCATGGGCCTGCCGGTCCACCTCCGGGTGAACCCCAGTCCGTCCCTGTTTGGTGACTTGAAGGTCCTGCTGGGCCCGGCCTGCCTGGACGCCTGAGAGCACTGGACGCCTGAGAGCAGCGGACGACGGCGGGCGGTGCGTGCCGCCGTCGTCCTTCGCTCTGGAGGGAAGCTAGATCTCGTAGTCCAGCGGCACGGGCTGCCCGTACGCCCCGCCGTGGTACAGCAGGGGAGAACCCTCGCCGCCCACCTGGCCGTCAACCACCTGGACCACCACCACGGCGTTGTTCTCGAACGAGAGGCGCATCTGCACCTCGCCGATCAGCCAGCCGGCCACGTCCTTCAGCACGGGGACGCCGTGCGGCCCTGCTTCCCAGTGGTCGCCCTCAAAGCGGTTGGTGCCGCGGGCAAAGCGGTCTGCCAGCGCCTGGTTCTCGAGGCCGAGCATGTGGACGCCAATGTAGGTGGTGTTGGCCACGGCAGGCCAGGACCCGGAGCTGCGGGCCATGTTGAACGTAAAGCGTGGCGGTTGAGCGGACAGGGAAGCCACGGACGTGGCGGTGAACCCGAACGGGCGGTCCTGGTAGTTGACCGTGATGATGGCGACGCCGGCCGCGTGGCGCCGGAACATCTCCTTGAACGTCCGCTCGAAGGGCGCCTCAGATTCGGTCACGTGGAACTCCTGGTGGTGGATGGCTTGGTGCTCTCCTTCAACTCTATGGGCCTGCCGGGCAGGCGGGGAATCTCTTGAAGCCCTACGTCCGGGAGTTAAGCGGCCGGAACAACTGTTAAGGTTTGTTGCATGACACAACGGACCGGACGGGCACGTCCGCGGCTGCCCTGGCCCATGCTGGTGCTGCCGGCGGTGGCCGGCATACCGGCGGGGATCCTTTGGTGGCTGCTGGCACCGGGAGGCCTCAACCTCATCACCCGGGACCCCGCCCTTGGCGACGGCGCCCACCCCCAGGTCTGGCTGCCGAGGGACCTGACCCTGGCCGGGCTGCTGGTCTTCGCAGGGTGCCTGCTGGCCGTCTTCCTGGCCGACAAGAAGCGCCAGGATCCGCAGGCAAGCCTCCTCATGGGGCTTGCCGGTGCCCTGTGCGGTGCAGTCCTGGCGTGGCAGGCGGGGGTGTTTTCCGCGCGCTTGTTCGGCCCGGCCGTCGACGCCACCGCCAACGCCAGTATCGCTTTCTCGTTGCGTGCGCTGCCGGTGCTGCTGCTGTGGCCGGCAGCCACGGCCGTCTCCGTGTTTGTGCTGGAGTTGATGCACCTCCTGGGCAAGAAGGACGACGACGGCCCGGAGGAGGCGCGGCACGCTGCGGTTGGGCCCGTAAAATAATGCGGTGACCATTTCTTCGGAGTTCCCCGCCGTCCCTGCCGCTGCCACCGTGAGCTTCCGCACCGTTGATCTCCGGGGCCGGAACCTGACCCTTGCGGCACTCCGCGCCGCCGTGCCGCGTGCCCAGGGCCAGACTGTGGCCGACGCTGAAGAAAAGGTCCTCGATATCATTTCGGCCGTTCGGAAGGGGGGCTTCGAAGCCCTGGCCGAGCTGGCCCTCCGCTTCGACGGCGTGGAACAGGACCATCCGCTGGTTCCGCAGGCGGCCCTCTCAGCCGCCCTGGAGCAGCTGGATCCGGTGGTGCGCCGGGCGCTGGAGGAATCCATCAGCCGGGCACGCCGTTTTGCCGAGGGCCAGCGGCCGCGCAACGTGGACGTCCAGCTGGGCGACGGCGCCCTGGTGAGCCAGAACTGGGTGCCAGTGGCGCGGGTGGGCCTCTATGTTCCCGGCGGCCTGGCGGTCTACCCGTCCTCGGTGATCATGAACGTGGTCCCGGCCCTCGCCGCGGGGGTGGAGTCCATTGCGCTGGCGTCGCCTCCGCAGAAGGAGTTCGGCGGGCTTCCGCACCCCACCATCCTTGCCGCCGCAGCGCTTTTGGGCATCACGGAGGTGTACGCCATCGGCGGGGCGCAGGCTGTTGCCGCGTTCGCCTACGGGGTGCCCGCTGCTGATGCCGGCCCTGCGCTGGAGCCTGTGGACGTGGTAACCGGTCCGGGCAACATCTTTGTGGCAACGGCCAAGCGGCTGGTGAAGGGCGTGGTGGGCATCGATTCCGAGGCGGGGACCACGGAGATCGCCATTTTGGCAGATTCCACCGCGCAGCCGCCCCTGGTTGCCGCTGACCTCATCAGCCAGGCCGAGCACGACCCCAAGGCGGCATCGGTACTGATCACCGATTCGGAGGACCTCGCCGCCGCTGTCCGCGCAGAGCTGGACCTGCAGGCCGCCGCCACCAAGCACTCGGCCCGCGTCCGGGAAGCCCTCTCCGGCCCCCAGTCCGGCGTTGTCCTGGTGGACAACCTCGAGCAGGGCATTGCAGCATGTGACGCATACGCCGCCGAACACCTGGAGATCATGACCCGGGATGCGGCTGCCGTGGCCGGGAGGATCCGTAATGCCGGTGCCATCTTTGTTGGCGACTACAGCCCGGTGTCCCTGGGGGATTACTGCGCCGGGTCCAACCACGTGCTGCCTACCAGCGGTACTGCGGCCTTTTCGTCCGGCCTGAACGTCACCACTTTCCTGCGTGCAATCCAGGTGGTGAACTACAGCCGTGAAGCGCTGGCCGAGGTCAGCGGCCACATTGTGAGCCTGTCCGGCGCTGAAGACCTGCCCGCCCACGGGGAAGCTGTCACGGCCCGGTTCCCGGAGCAGCGTGGGGCCTCATCCGCCGACATGTAGTGGTGCCGACTACTACATGTAGTAGTTACAGGCTTGTTATTAGGGTACGGGCGGACGTAAACTGATACGGCTGCAGGGTGTTGCGATACCCCTGCATGTGCCTCAGATCAAGCGAAGGAAGGGACTCCATGTACTGTCCGTTCTGCCGCAACCCCGATTCCCGCGTGGTGGACAGCCGCATGGCCGACGACGGCTCGGCCATCCGCCGCCGCCGCCAGTGCCCCGAATGCGGACGCAGATTCACCACCGTGGAAACCACCAGCCTGTCGGTGATCAAGCGGTCCGGCGTGGGGGAGCCCTTCAGCCGCAGCAAAGTCATCAATGGCGTCCGCAAGGCATGCCAGGGCCGGCCGGTCAGCGAGGATGACCTCGCGCTGCTGGCACAGGAAGTCGAAGAGCAGATCCGCTCCTCCGGGGCCGCCGAAATCGACGCCCACGAGGTGGGGCTCGTGATCCTCGGGCCGCTGCAGAAGCTGGACAAGGTAGCCTACCTGCGGTTCGCCAGTGTGTACCAGGCCTTCGAATCCCTTGAAGATTTTGAATCGGCCATTGCCCTGCTCCGCCAGGAAGCCGAGGAGGACGCCGGCGGCATCGCCGCGAAGGGCGCCAAAACCTCCGAAAAGAGCCCGCTCTAGCGGCTCGCCCTCATCTCCGGTGGTGGCAGTGGAGGGGAAGCCGCAGCCACCACCGGCATCACAACGAATGCACGAATGCCCCTTCCGAACGGAAGGGGCATTCGTGCATGCAGGAGCGGGCGCCTTCTACTTGGCGAGCTTGTGCTTCAACGCGATTTCGATGGCGGCGCCCACAATGCCGGCCTCGTTGCGCAGGACCGCCGGAACGATGGGCGTGCGGAGCTTGAGGTTCGGCAGGTACTCGTCGGCGCGCTTGGAGATGCCGCCGCCCACGATGAACAGTTCGGGGGAGAACAGGAACTCGACGTGGGAGAAGTAGCGCTGCAGCAGGACGCTGTATTCGTCCCAGGACAGCCCGTCGCGTTCCCGGGCAACGGCGGAGGCCTTGGTCTCGGCGTCATGGCCGTCGATCTCCAGGTGGCCGAGTTCGGCGTTCGGTACCAGCTTGCCGTTAAAGATAAAGGCAGAGCCGATGCCGGTGCCCAAGGTAATCACCAGCACGGTACCGGAAACCCCGGCACCGGCACCGTAGCGCGCTTCGGCGAGCCCGGCAGCGTCAGCGTCGTTAATGACCTCCACGGGGCGGCCCAGGCGCTCGGTCAAGAGGGCATCGATGTCCGTGTTGAGCCAGGCTTTGTCCACGTTGGCGGCGGAGTGGACCACTCCGTGCTGGATGATCCCGGGGAACGTTACGCCCACGGGGGAGCCGGCGGCGGGCGCCTCGGGACGGGCGGAAAGCTCGGAGACCACCAGCGCCACTGCCTCGGCTACTGACTCAGGCGTAGCCGGCTGCGGGGTGGGTACCCGGAACCGGTCACCGAGGAGCTTGCCCTTTTTCAGGTCGACGATGCCGCCCTTGATTCCCGTGCCTCCGATGTCGATGCCGATCAGCGGGGCGTTCTTGTGCGACTTCTCGTCCTTCTTGGCCAATGGGTTTTCCGTTCGTGGCAGGGGCGGGCAGGGGAGGGGCGGCGGGCAGCCGGCCCGGTTGTTGCTAAGTCTGCGGTGGCTGCTGGTCAGCAGCGGCGGTTCTGTTACCGGCGGCGGCACTTTATCGCGTCCGACGCCGGTGCCGGCTGGTCAGGGGAGCGTGAGGATCTCGGCGCCGGTATCCGTGACCAGCAGGGTGTGCTCAAACTGGGCGGTGCGCTTGCGGTCCTTGGTCACCACTGTCCAGTCATCGGCCCACATGTCCCATTCCACCGTCCCCAGCGTGAGCATCGGCTCAATGGTGAACACCATGCCGGCTTCGATGACGGTGTTGTAGGCGGGGGCGGCATCGTAGTGCGGGATGATCAGCCCGGTGTGGAACGCTTCCCCAACGCCGTGACCGGTGAAATCCCGGACCACGCCGTAGCCGAAACGCTTGGCGTAGGACTGGATGGCGCGGCCGATCACGTTGATCTCCCGCCCCGGGGCAACCGCCCTGATGGCCCGGTTCAGGGATTCCTGCGTCCGTTCCACCAGGAGACGCGATTCCTCGTCAACATCGCCCACCAGGAAGGTGTAGTTGGTGTCCCCGTGGACGCCGCCGATAAAGGCGGTGATATCGATATTGATGATGTCGCCGTCCTGGACCACTGTGCTGTCCGGAATCCCGTGACAGATGACCTCGTTCACGGACGAGCACAGGGACTTCGGGAATCCCCGGTACCCGAGGGTGGAGGGATAGGCGTGATGGTCAAGGAGGAACTCGTGGCCCACCTTGTCCAGGTGGTCCGTGGTGACGCCGGGTTCGATGTGCTTGCCCACCTCGACGATCGCCTGTGCGGCGATTTTGGCGGCCACCCGGATCTTCTCGATGGTCTCTGCGGACTTGACCTCCGAGCCGGTGAATTTGGCGGGCGCCGGCTTGCCGACATACTCCGGCCGGGGGATGGACGCCGGTACTGGACGCTGCGGGCCGACGGTTCCCGGGGTGAGGGTGCCGATGGGTGCAGTCGAGGCAAGGGAAGGCATAGATTGATCATATAAGGCACCACAGAAGGCCTAACAACCGGGAGCCGCGTCCGTGACGCGTAAGAATTTAAGTTACGCGCGTCACGTAAGCAGCTTCCTGCCGGCGGAACGGGGAAGAGCGATGACCGAGTACTGGTACAACATCAAGACCCACGAGGTGGAGGAGGACCGGCTTTCGGACTGGAGCCAGCTGATCGGACCCTACAAAACCAGGGAAGAGGCCGAGCACGCGCTTGAAAAGGTCCGCGCGCGCAATGAGGCGTGGGACAAGCAGGACGACGACGACTGACGGCTTTGCCGGGCAGGGCGTCTTGGCGGCACTACTCCGCGGACTGCCTCGGCCGCGGGCGGCCTCACCTTGACGTCCGCTTCCGCAGTACCCCCAAGACGCCATCAAGGCGCCAGGACGGTTGCCGGCTGCCGGCCCCGGTGCCGTTAGTCGGCGCCGCCGGGCTTAGAAAGAATGTTCCGGGCCGGGAAACTGGCCTGACCGTACGTCCTCGCCGTACGCAGTGGCTGCGTCAAGCAGCGTGGTGCGCAGGTCCGCGTACTGCTTGACGAATTTGGCCATCCTGCCGCCCCGGAGGCCGGCCATGTCCTGCCACACGAGCACCTGGCCGGTGGTTTCCTTACCGGCGCCGATGCCAACGGTGGGAACCGTGACGGCCGCGTCCACCGCCGCCGCAGTCTCGGCGGGAACCATTTCCATCAACACGCTGAAGGCGCCCGCCTCAGCCAGCGCGACGGCGTCGTCAATCAACCTCTGGGCGTCGTCGCCGCGGCCCTGCACGCGGTACCCGCCCAGCGCGTGCTCGCTTTGCGGCGTGAAGCCGATGTGGGCCATAACGGGAATCCCGGCCTGCACCATGGCCCGGACAGTAGGGGCGTAATACTTGCCGCCCTCGATCTTGACCGCGTGCGCGAGGCCCTCCTTCAGGAACCGCACACCAGCGGCGACAGCCTGCTCCGGCGAGACCTCGTAGCTGCCGAACGGCAGGTCGGCCACCACCAGCGCGCGCTTGGCCGAACGCGCCACAGCGCGGCACAGGGGAAGCAGTTCGTCCACAGTCACCGGAAGGCTGGTTTCGTTGCCGAAGACATTGTTTGAGGCCGAGTCCCCCACGAGGAGCACCTCGATGCCGGCGGCATCGAAGATCTCTGCCGTGTACTGCTCATAGGCGGTCAGTATGGCAAACTTCGTGCCGGCATCCTTGGCCTGCTGGAGATGGTGGATCCGGACCTTTGCCGGTTTCCGCGCGGAGGCAGCCGGGCCGCCCTGCGCAGGTCCGCTGCCATAGGGGGCGGGAACGTCTGCGGGCGCGCTGGAATCGGAGCTGTTGCTTGAGGCCATGGCATGAGCGTAGTGCCGCACCTGCCGTCCTAGCTACCGGTTGCGGGCACCGACCAGGTGATTCGCGTCATATGGGCGGGGGGCCCTGGCCGCAACGCCGGTGGTGTGGCCCGTGCGCGTCAGGGGTTCCGGTGTGTTAATGCTGTGTTACGCGCCCCGCCGTCTCCAGCATCGCCGCCAATTGCTTAGTACAGTGTTGGTGAACTGCTTTCCGGCTTCCTCCTCTGCGGACCGGGGCATGGACGTTGACCGACAGAAGAGGCCATCATGGACCGCCAGCAAGAGTTTGTCCTGCGCACTATCGAAGAGCGCGACGTACGTTTCGTGCGCCTGTGGTTCACCGACGTCGTGGGTTCACTCAAGTCCGTGGCCCTGGCGCCCGCCGAAGTTGAGGGCGCCTTCGAGGAAGGCCTCGGCTTCGATGGTTCAGCCATTGAAGGGCTCGCCCGCGTTTTCGAATCCGACATGCTGGCACAGCCGGACCCCTCCACCTTCCAGATCCTGCCGTGGCGCGGCGAAACCGAGCAGACCTCGCGCATGTTCTGCGACATCCTCACCCCCGACGGCGAGCCCTCCGCCGCCGATCCCCGCAACGTCCTCAAGCGCACCCTGGCCAAAGCGGCGGACATGGGGTTCACCTGCTACACCCACCCCGAGATCGAGTTCTACCTCCTCAAATCGCAGGAGCCGGGACCGGACGGGGCTCCCGTGCCCGTCGATGAGGGCGGCTACTTTGACCACGTACCGGGCGGCGTAGCGCAGGATTTCCGCCGGACCGCCGTGACCATGCTGGAATCCGTGGGAATCTCCGTCGAGTTCAGCCACCACGAGGCCGGGCCGGGCCAAAACGAAATCGACCTCCGGTACGCCGATGCGCTGCAAACCGCGGACAACATCATGACGTTCCGCACCGTGATCAAGGAAGTGGCGCTCCAGCAGGGCACCTACGCCACGTTTATGCCCAAGCCCTTCACCGCGCACCCCGGCTCCGGCATGCACACGCACTTCTCCCTGTTCGAGGGCGACACCAACGCCTTCTACGAGGCCGGCGCGGAGTTCCAGCTGTCCAAGACCGCCCGCCAGTTCATTGCCGGCATCCTCAAGCACGCCCCTGAATTCACGGCCGTCACCAACCAGTTCGTGAACTCCTACAAGCGCCTCTGGGGCGGCGGCGAGGCCCCGAGCTACCTGAGCTGGGGACACAACAACCGTTCCGCGCTGGTCCGCGTTCCGCTGTACAAGCCGGGCAAGGGCCAGTCCGCACGGATCGAATACCGCGGCATCGATTCAGCGGCCAACCCCTACCTTGCCTACGCCGTCCTGCTGGGCGCAGGCCTCAAGGGCATCGAAGAGGGCTACGACCTGCCGGCCGCTGCCGAGGACGACGTCTGGTCGCTGAGTTCGGCCGAACGCCGCGCCATGGGCCATGACCCCCTTCCCGCCAGCCTGCATGACGCCATCAGGTCCATGGAGGATTCGGAGCTGATGCCGCAGATCCTGGGCGAGCAGGTCTTCGAACACTTCCTGCGCAACAAGCGCGCCGAGTGGCAGGACTACCGCCTCCAGGTCACGCCCTACGAACTGCAGCGCAACCTGGGCATCCTCTAGGGAGCGGTGGTGAGCCTCGCACGGCGCCTGATCTCCGCCGGCTTCAGCGATCTCGAAAAGGGCGAGCGGTTCCTCGCTGCCCGCGAGCTCGAAGGACTGGACGAAGACAGGCTCTTTGCCGGGCTCCAGATGGCTGCCAGCCCGGATACAGCCCTGCAGTCCCTGGTCCGCCTGATCGAAAAGCATCCGGCCCTGCGGGAGCTTGCGGCCGCCGACCCCGAGACCAGCGAGCCGCTGTACCGCGTCCTGGGAGCGTCCGAGGCGCTGGGGGAGTTCCTGATCCGCCACCCTGAACACCTGTCCGCCTTTGAAGTGCGGCCCAGCCCTGAACCCCAGCCGGCCGATCCGCAGGAGCTTCGCGCCACCCTGTTGCAGTCCGTGGGCGCCGATCCCCGGGCCGCGCGGCCGGTGGCAGCAACCACCGGAACCGACGCCTATGCGGCCCTTCGGACGGCCTACCGCAGGGGCGTTGTGGACCTGGCAGTCAAGGACCTGTGCGCCGCGGACCCGCTGGACTTCATGCCGTCGGTGGGCGGGGAGCTCGCCGATCTCGCGGGCGCCGCCATTGAGGCCGCCCTTGCCGTCTCGCGTGCCGAAGCGGCCGGCCAGTTCAGCGCCGCGGACGTGGCCGACGTCGGCCTGGCTGTTATTGGCATGGGCAAATGCGGGGCCCGCGAGCTGAACTACATTTCCGACGTCGATGTGATCTACGTGGTGGAGCCGGGCAGCCTGGACGACGCTGCCGCTGCCACCATCGGCACGGCCCTGGCCAGCGGGATCTCCCGGGCCATCTCATCGGTGGCCCGCGAACCCGGGCTCTGGGAGGTGGACGCGAACCTGCGGCCGGAGGGTAAATCCGGGCCCCTGGTCCGGACCCTGGCCTCACACCAGACGTACTACGCGCGGTGGGCGGAGAGCTGGGAGTTCCAGGCACTGCTCAAAGCACGCACCATCGCCGGTGACGCCGCCCTCGGCCAACTGTACGAAGAGGCCATCACGCCGCTGATCTGGAGTTCGGCCAGCCGCGACGGCTTTGTCGAATCAGTCCAGGCCATGCGCCGCCGCGTCACCGAACACATTCCGCCTGCGGAGGAACAGCGGCAGATCAAACTGGGCCGCGGCGGATTGCGGGACGTTGAGTTCACCGTCCAGCTGCTCCAGCTGGTGCACGGCAAATCCGATGAATCGCTCCGCCGGCGCGACACCACGTCCGCCATTGCCGCCTTATCCGCAGGCGGCTACATTGGGCGTGCCGATGCTGCAGCCTTCGACAACGCCTACCGGTACCTGCGGCTCCTGGAGCACCGCATCCAGCTCTTCCAGCTGCGCAGGACCCACCTCATGCCGGTGGGGGAACCGGCACTGCGTGCACTGGCCAAGGCGGTGCTCGGCCCGTTTTCCAACGAACGCCCGCACCCGGACGCCCTGCTCACTGCCTGGCAGAAGACCAAGCGCTCGGTGCGTGAGCTGCATGAACGGATCTTCTACCGGCCCCTGCTCAACACCGCCGCCAAGCTCAGCAGCGAGGACGCCAAGCTGACGCCCGAGGCCGCCGAGGGCCGGCTCGCCGCCCTCGGTTACCGGGACCCGAAGGGTGCCATGCGCCATATCGAGGCCCTCACGGCGGGCGTGAGCCGGCGGGCCGCACTGCAGCGGCAGCTGCTGCCCATCCTGCTGGACTGGCTGGCCGAAGGCGTGGATCCCGACGGCGGCCTCCTCGCCTTCCGCCGGGTCAGCGAAGCCCTGGGCACCACCCACTGGTACCTGGGCATGCTCCGGGACTCCAAGGCCGCCGCGGAGCGGTTATGCCATGTGCTGGCCAACTCGCGGCTGATCGCCGACCTGCTGGAAGTGTCCCCTGAATCGGTGGCCTGGCTTGGCCATGACAAGGACCTGGTGCCGGTGACCTTTGAGGCACAGTGGCAGGAGATCACCTCCAAGATGTCCCGCCATGCAGATCCGGAAAGTGCAATGCGGCTGATCCGGCTGATCAGGCGGCGGGAGACGCTGCGGGTTGCCATCGCCGACTCCGCCGGACTCCTGGACCAGGATCGCGTGGGAGCCGCCCTGGCGGACGCCGACCGGGCCGCGGTGCTGGGCGCACTGCGCGTGGCCGAAGGAATCGTCTCAGCCAAGGGGCCACTGAAAACCGCTGTCCTGGTGGTTGCCATGGGCCGGCAGGGCGGGCGCGAGATCGGCTACGGGTCCGACGCCGACGTGATGTACGTCCACCGGGCGTTGCCGGGCTTCTCCGAGGAAGAAGCGCAGGAGCAGGCCTCGCGGATCGTGTCCAAGGTCTCCAGCCTCCTCACCCAGCCGCTGAAGCCGGCCATCATGGCCGAACGGGTCCTCCAGGTGGACGCCGACCTGCGCCCCGAGGGCAAGAACGGTGCGATGGTGCGCTCCCTGGATTCCTACGCCGAGTACTACCGCCGCTGGTCCCTGATCTGGGAGGCCCAGGCCCTGCTGCGTGCCAGGCCCATGGCCGGCGACGACTCCCTGGCTGCGGACTTCCTCGAACTCATCGATCCCATCCGCTACCCGGAGTCTGTATCCGAGCAGGACGTACGCGAGATCAGGCGGATCAAAGCACGGGTGGAGTCCGAACGCCTGCCCCGGGGGGCCGATCCTGCCCGGCACCTCAAGCTGGGCCGCGGCGGGCTCAGCGACGTCGAATGGCTGGTCCAGTTGCTGCAGCTGCAGCATGCGGGCAAACACCCGCAGCTGCGCACCACTTCAACCGTGGGTGCGCTCCAGGAGGCAACCCAACTTGGCCTGCTGGCGGCCGACGATGCCGACCTCCTGGCGGCTGCCTGGCGTTTGGCCAGCCGGATCAGGTCCGCCAACGTCATCTGGAGCGGCAAGGCCTCGGACCTGCTGCCGTCTTCGCGGCGCGACCTGGAAGCCGTGGCACGCTGGTGCGGTTACGAACCAGGCCAGGCCGCGGCCCTGGAGGAGGACTACCTGCGGGTCAGCCGGAGGGCCCGTGCCGTCTTCGAACGGGTCTTCTACGGCCAGTAACCCCTGAACCGCCCATAGTGCGCGGCTGACAGTTGTCAGGGCCCGGTGCTACGTTGAGCCCATGGCTAACCAACTCTTCCTCAACCTGCCCGTCCAGGACCTCAAGCGCTCGGTGGACTTCTTCAGTTCCCTCGGCTTCACCTTCAACCAGGACTTCACCGATGAGAACGCCACCTGCATGGTGGTCAACGAGAACGCGTACGTGATGCTGCTGGTACAGGACTATTTCAAGACCTTCACCAGGAAGGACGTCGCGGACAACACGGGTTCAGCGGAAGCAATCATCGCCTACTCTGTGGACAGCCGGGAAGCCGTGGATGAGGCAGTGCGCACCGCGCTGGCCAACGGCGGCTCCGTGTCCGAGGATCCCCACGACTACGGCTTTATGTACAACCACAGCTTCCAGGACCCTGACGGACACCTCTGGGAGGTCTTCTGGATGGATCCCGCAGGAGCGCCCGCCGAGGCCACCGCGGGCGGCGAATCCGCGGGCCAACAATCCTGACCGGAACCGGTGGGGGCGTCTGGCTGATTTCACTCCGGGATATCGACGACGACGCCCGGGCCATCCAGCTGGAAGCCGTGGCCGGACTCGAACTTTTGCCCGGGCAGGAGAAATTTGTTGGCGATCCGCTGCGGATGGCCCTGGCCGGCCTGGCTGAGGAGTCACGCCGTCCGTACGTGATTGAAGCCAATGGCCGGGCCGTGGGGGTGCTCACGTTGCAGGCAGGGGCAGCCAGGCTTGCCGGCTGGCCCGACGACGATTCCGCCTGGCTGCTGCGCGGCTTCCTCATCGACCGGCGGCAGCAGGGCAAAGGGTACGGTCCGCTGGGGGCGGCCGCCGCTGCGGCTGCCGCGGAGAAACTCAGCAGCCGGCAGCAGAGCCGGGAGGCCGGCGTCGTCCTCTCCGTCAACGAAGCCAATCCGGCGGGCCTGGACGCCTACCGCCGCGCCGGATTCGAGGACCGCGGCCAGTACCTGGGCGGGTCCTCAGGCCCCCAACGAACCCTGTACCGGGCCTTTGCTGCGGTCCGCCGGCCGTAACCGGACGGCCCGGCGTTGCACTCGGTGCCGGATTGGCACATCATGTGGACTGGCAGTGTTCTTCAAACCTTGTTGGGGGGAAGGCTTCATTTAGTCTTCGTCTCGGGGGACATTCGCCAGGGGATCCGGCTCCCGGTCTCAGCACGTCTGGAGCCGGATCCCCACCTTATGGGGATTTGCTCCTGGTTCCATGGATACCGGGCGATCCGGCACTTCCACAGTGTTCCCCGGGCCCCTATGCTGGGGGCTACATACAGATAGCTCTGGGGGCTGCAAACATAGTTTGGGAAGCCATGAAGCCGATCAGGACCGCCGCGCCGGCCGTTGTTTTATTGCTCGCAGCGTGTTCTGCGCCGGCGCCCGTGCAAGGCGGCCCGCCGGCTGGCGGGGCCGGCCCAAGCGCGGCCCAATCAGCAGCCACGGCACCAGGCACGACGCCGGCAGGACTCTACGGGCTCACTACAGCCTCGGGCGCCCATATTACTTTTACGCTGCCGGCACCTGCGACCGACCCTGCTGTAGCTGCCATCGAGGCCTACCGGGTCAAGGTCGGAGCAGCGCCTGTTTCATACCTCGTGGCGGACGTGGACAACCGCACCGGCACGGCACCAGTGAATCTGTATATGGTGAGCGCTTCCAGTCCCGAAGGGCGGCAAGCCACGTTCACCAGTGTCGCCGATGCGCTCCATAGCTGGGCACCCACGTTCAGTTACGACTACAAGTGGTCCATGGATGGCAAACGCCTGGACGAGGCACAAGGCGCCGGGTTGAAGCGTGAGGCTGATGAGTTGTACAACGCGGACATCAGTGACGTGGACATAGCGGAGCGCACTACTGTCATTCTCACGTCAAGTGACGCCGACCTGCCCGCGGGGTTCAGCAGGGTGGCCGTACAACCATCCGTTACGGGCAGTGAAGAGGAAGCACAGCAGGTCCGTTGACCCTGCATCCTGCGCATGCGGACCGGAAACCCTAGCGGATCCGGACAGCAGTAAGGCCGGCCTCAAGGGAAACCTTGAAGCCGGCCTTTCCTGTATGAAAGAGCCCTTGCGGACTGTTTGCGGGCTATGCCCGCGTCAGCCGCAGAGCCTGACTAGACGCCGTAGTAGAGCTCGAACTCGTAGGGGTTCGGGCGCAGCGACAGCGGGCGGATTTCGTTTTCGTACTTGTACTCGATCCAGGTGTCGATCAGGTCCTGGGTGAAGACGCCGCCGGCCTGCAGGAACTCGTTGTCCTCGGCCAGGGCTTCCAGGGCTTCCTCGAGCGTGCCCGGAGCCTTGGGGATGTCCTTGGCTTCCTCAGCGGGGAGCTCGTAGAGGTCCTTGTCGATGGGTGCCGGCGGCTCGATGCGGTTGCGGATGCCGTCGATGCCGGCCATCAGCTGGGCGGCGAAGGCCAGGTACGGGTTGGAGGAGGGGTCCGGTGCGCGGAACTCGATGCGCTTGGCCTTGGGGTTGGTGCCCGTGATGGGGATGCGGATACCGGCGGAGCGGTTGCCCTGCGAGTAGACCATGTTGACCGGGGCTTCGAAGCCCTTGACCAGGCGGCGGTAGGAGTTCACCGTCGGGTTGGTGAAGGCCAGGACGGCGGAGGCGTGCTTGAGCAGGCCGCCGATGTACCAGCGGGCGGTGTCGGACAGGCCGGCGTAGCCCTTCTCGTCGTAGAACAGCGGCTCGCCGCCGTTCCACAGCGACTGGTGGCAGTGCATACCCGAGCCGTTGTCACCGAAGACCGGCTTGGGCATGAAGGTCACGGACTTGCCCCAGGCGTCTGCGGTGTTCTTGATGACGTACTTGAACTTCTGCAGGTCGTCGGCAGCGTGCGTCAGGGTGGTGAACTTGTAGTTGATCTCGGCCTGGCCGGCAGATCCAACTTCGTGGTGGCTGCGCTCGACCTCAAGGCCGGCTTCGTCCAGGGCAACGCACATGGCGTCGCGGAGGTCGGCCTGCTTGTCAGTGGGGGAGACCGGGAAGTAACCGCCCTTGACGGGGGTCTTGTAGCCGAGGTTTCCGCCCTCTTCCTCGCGGCCGGTGTTCCAATGTGCTTCCTCGGAATCGATCTTGTAGAAGCTGCCCTGCGGGGAGGACTGGTACTGGACGTTGTCGAAGACGAAGAACTCTGCTTCGGGAGCGAAGAATGCGGTGTCTGCGATGCCGGTGGAGGCCAGGTAGGCTTCGGCCTTCTCAGCCACGCCGCGGGGGTCGCGGTGGTAGGGATCGCCCGTGCGGGGGTTGACGATGGAGAAGTTCAGCGCGAGGGTCTTTTCCATGCGGAAGGTGTCCAGGAACGCGGTGGTGACGTCCGGGATCAGCTGCATGTCGGACTCGGCGATGCCCTGGAAGCCGCGGATGGAGGATCCGTCGAAGAGCTGGCCGTTGATGAAGAAGTCGGCGTCAACGCTCTTGGCCGGGACGTTAAAGTGCTGCTGGACACCCGGGAGATCGGTGAAGCGGATATCGACGAACTTAATATCTTCGTCCTTGATGAACTTGAGGACTTCGTCCGCAGTCTTGAACATCTATGCTCCTAACGCATATGTAAATATCTGGCGTGACAGCCATCTGATCCAACGCAATCCAAAGGCAGGGAGACCACAAGGTTTCCCTGCTGATATGCACCCTGCCGGGGGATTCGCTTGAAACTGCTAACAGCCTATGGATGGGGCATTTCCCGTCCGTGTCCGTATTGTTTCGGGCAGGTTACAGAATGCCCTGATATGGCAACGCTACTGGCCGTCCACACTGTGGTCTAACCGCATCCACACTGTGGGCGGGTGAACACGCGTAAGCTTGGACGGTGGTAGATCGCAAAGACCTCGGTTCCTGGCTCACTGGCCCCGACACCTCCGGCATATCCAGGTATCCGGGGGAGCGGCTTGGCCTGCCGGAGTCCGGTCCCGGTTCCATCGCACGGGCAGGCCGCCGGATCGTTGCGCTCATGATCGACTGGGGCATCGCGCTGTTGATCAGCAACTTCGCTTTTGGCGGCGACGCCTGGGCAAACCTGGCCATTTTCGCCGTCGAGCAGATCCTCCTGGTCGGCACCCTCGGCTACAGCATCGGGCACCGTGCCATGGGCATCCACGTGGTGCGGGCCGGCGGCGGAGCGCCGGGGCCGCTCGCTGGCCTGGTGAGGTCTCTGCTGCTGTGCCTGGTGTTCCCTGCCGTGGTTTTCGATCCCGACCATCGCGGACTCCATGACAAGGCGATGAATACGCTCCTGCTGCGCCGGTAGGATCCGCGGGCGTCAGGCCCTGCTGGTTTCCCTGAGGGGTCCCGACCCGACCGCCGAAAGGTGTCCGCGCCTGCCTGCCCAGCGCTCGAACCAGAGGGTGGCGAAGGGGAAAACAGCCGAGATCCCGGCAAAGAACGCCACCATGAACGGCCACCGCTGCAGCCGCCAGAGTGCCAGCGCCGTGATCCCGTAGCCAACGAACAAGGCTCCGTGGATGGGGCCGGCCACCTGCACGCCGATTTCCGTGGTGCCGGCAATCCATTTGAAGTACATGCCGATCAGGAGCGCGGCCCAGCTGAACGCTTCAGCGATGGCGAAGATCCGAAAGGCGCGCAGCGCCAAGGTTTTGACGAGCGGTACGGCGTCGCCCTGGGTTGTCTGTTCCTCGTTGACGTGGGCCTCGTTGACCTGGACGTCCGCCTGGTCCTCTGTCAGATTGCTGTGGTTCACGCTGTCCTGTCCTCCTGGCAGTATTGGTGCACTAAAAAGCCCCGGTACCGGCAGGTAGCCGGTACCGGGGCTTTTGGCCTAACGTCCGCGGTTGGGGCGGGCCTTGTAGGGGTCGATGCCCTTGGGAATGGGGAGCCGGGTGCCCAGCGAAGCGATCCGCTTGGAGACCGCATTGACTTCGAGCTTGGTCAGTTCGTTCTTCATTTTGCCCATTTTCTTTGCCACCTGGCTGATGGGCACCTGGCCCTCGCCGCGTCCGCTTTCAATGACGTGGACGGTGACGTTGGGCAGGATCCGGGCAAGGCGCTTGCGTTCTGCGTCCAGCAGCGGCTTCACGCGGTGGCTGGGCCCTTCACTGACCAACACGACGCCGGGACGTCCAATGGCGCGGAACACGGCGTCCTGCGTGCGGGGGTTGACGGCGACGGGCTGGTCCTCGGTGATCCAGCCGCGCCGGAGCGTTCCCAGTGCGGCGCCGGAGGCGCCGGGCTGGTTTTCGATCTGGGCGAAGGCAGCGCGCTCGGCGCGGCGTGACAGGATCAGGGTGGCACCGAGCAGGCCCAGCGGGATGCCGATGATGAGGCCGGTAATCCAGTTCTCCAGCCAGAAGCCCACCAGGAAGCTGACGGCCACAACACCGAGGAACACCAGCAGCATCAGCCACGGGACCATGGGGTCGTGGCGGCGGGTCATGTTGAAAACTTCGCCGATCTGCTTGAGCCGGCTGGGCTTCTTGACCTTCGCTTCTTTCGGCTTGCGGGAGAAGAGGCCGCGCTTGACTGCGCTCGAGCCCGCAGGAGTGGGGTTGCTGGAATCAGGGGATTTCGCCATAGTGCCTCAATTCTACGTGACCAAAGCCGCAGGGCCGGCACCGGAGTTCTCCGGTGCCGGCCCTTCGGGGTGTTGTCTTTTGGCGTCTGGGATGGTTGGTGTCAGGAATGCGCGGCGAGCAGTGAGCTGGCTTCCTGGCGGGTGGTTCCGGAGTCCTGGATGCCCTCGGCGATGTGGGCGAGTTCGGCGGGGATGTCCCGGCCTTTCTTGCGCATGGCGGTGGCCCAGAGCCGGCCTGCCCGGTAGGAGGAGCGCACCAGCGGGCCGGACATCACGCCGAGGAAACCGATCTCGATGGCCTCGTCCTGCAGGTCCACGAACTCCTGGGGCTTGACCCACCGGTCCACCGGCAGGTGCCGCTCGGACGGGCGCAGGTACTGGGTGATGGTGATCAGGTCGCACCCCGCCTCATGCAGGTCCCGCAGCGCTTCGGAGATCTCTTCACGGGTTTCGCCCATGCCCAGGATCAGGTTGGACTTGGTCACCATGCCCAGGTTCCGGCCCTGCGTAATCACATCCAGGGACCGCTCGTACCGGAAGGCCGGCCGGATCCGCTTGAAAATCCTTGGCACGGTTTCCACATTGTGCGCGAACACCTCGGGCTTGGAGTCGCAGATCGCGGCGATGTGCTCGGGTTTGCCGGAGAAGTCCGGGATCAGCAGCTCCACCCCGGTGCCCGGGTTCAGCTCGTGGATCTTCCGGACCGTCTCGGCGTACAGCCACACGCCCTCGTCCGCCAGGTCGTCTCGGGCCACGCCGGTGACGGTGGCGTAGCGCAGCTGCATGGCCTGCACGGACCGGGCCACCTTGGTGGGTTCGAACATGTCCACCGGGGACGGTTTGCCGGTATCGATCTGGCAGAAATCACACCGGCGCGTGCACTCGGACCCGCCGATCAGGAACGTGGCTTCCTTGTCCTCCCAGCATTCAAAAATGTTGGGGCAGCCGGCCTCCTCACACACCGTGTGCAGGCCTTCCTTTTTCACCAGGTTCTTGAGCCCGACGAACTCCGGACCCATCTGGACCTTGGCCTTGATCCACTCCGGCTTGCGCTCCACCGGAACAGCAGAATTACGCTGTTCTACGCGCAAAAGCTTCCGGCCTTCAGGTGCCAATGTCACAGTAGAGCTCCTTCGGGGGTAGCGACCAGGGCGTCTTCATTCTTGCGCAGTTCTTCGATAACCCGGGAAACGAGGTCTGCCGGGGCAACGTCATAACCGGTTTCCTGGGCGATGGTGGTCACGCCCGCATCGGTGATGCCGCAGGCGATGATCTGCGAGTACGGGGTGAGATCGTTGTTGCAGTTGATGGCGAAGCCGTGCATGGTGACGCCCTCGTGGACGCGGATGCCGATGGCTGCGATCTTCCTGTCCGGGCCCTTGTCATCGGCAGTGAGCCAGACCCCGGCACGGCCTTTGATCCGTACAGCCTCGATGCCATAGTCGGCGAGGACGGCGATGATCACGGACTCGAGGCGTTCCACATAATCACGGATGCCCGCGCGGTTCTTCAGCTTAATGATGGGGTACCCCACCAGCTGGCCCGGGCCGTGCCAGGTAAGTTTACCGCCACGGTCCACCGGGACAACGGGGGTACCGTCAAAGGGCCGCTCATGGTCCTCGGTGCGTTTGCCGGCCGTGTAGACCGGGGCGTGTTCCAGGAGAAGGACGGTGCTGGGGGCCTTGCCGGCGACGACGTCGTCATGGAGTTCGCTCTGAATGGCCCAACCGCGGGTGTAGTCCACAAAGTCCGGAGCAAGACCCAGCTGTGAAAACTCAAGAGTCATGGAATCCAGCTTAGACCTTGGGAGGCGGCAGGCCCGGTTTAGTGCTGAAGCTCACCCCGGGCAGTGAGCCAGCCCCCATCGGCCGAAAAAAGCCTTTGGAGCCAGGCCTGTGCCTGCCTGTGGATAACTTCTGCACGGGGTTCCGGATTCGGCTAGACATAGGTCATGGAGAAATTGCAGCACCCGGGTGTCCCCGGATATGCGGTGGGGAGGTTGCTCGGCCACGGTGGCAGCTCTTCAGTCTGGCTGGTCAAGGAGGAGAGGACTGGCCGCGAGTTTGCCCTGAAGTGCCTCCGCCGGACCGCGCGGCGGGCAGCACGCGGGGAAGCGATGACGGAAGAGGGGATCCGCCGCGAGATCCGTATCCTGTCAGTGCTGGACCATCCACACCTTATTAAGGCCCATAGCGCCGTCAGGGTGGAAGACGGGCCAGACAGTACGGCCGGCCTGATCATGGACTACGCACCCGCCGGTTCGCTCGGTGGGCTGGTGGCGGCACGGGGCAGGTTGAGTGCCGGCGAGACGGTGACAGTCTTGACGCCCATCGCGCAGGTGCTCGGATACCTGCACAGCAAGGGGTTCACGCATGCCGACGTTTCGCCGGGCAACGTCCTGTTTACCGGCCAGGGGAAGCCGATGCTGTCCGACGTCGGCATCGCCCGGATGCTTGGCGATCCTGCGTCCGCGCCGGGCTTGGGCACGCCGGGCTTTACGGATCCGGCACCCGTGGACGCCGTCCGGGCCGGCCTGCAACCCGAGCGCGACGTGTATTCGGCTGCCGCCCTGGGCTGGTTCTGCCTGACCGGGTCGCCGCCGCAACGCACGGCCGACCGCCCACCGCTGACACTCCTGGTTCCGACCGTCCCCAAAGAGCTCGCCGTGGCTCTTGAGTCCGGGCTTAACGAAGACCGGCGGCTGCGGCCGACGGCAGCAGCATTCGGGACCGCCATCTACCGGAGCGCATCGCCATTGCCGCTTGATCTCGCGTCTGCGGTCCATCCCACAGTCCTTCCTGAACTGGTGACGCGCCTGCACGCGCCGGCATCACCCAGCGGACTGCGCGAAAGGCTCGATTTCTTGCGGCGCCGGCTGGCAACATCGACGTGGGCCGGTTGGTTCCCTAACCCGCAGAAGCTGCCGTTTCCGGCGTCGGACTCCACGGCGTCCACGGCAGCCCAGGCCATGCCCGGCCAGGCCCCCGGGGACCAGCGGAAGGACCAGATCGCGCGTGGGCAAGGAATAGGCCGGCCCGCGCTGGACAAGTGGAAGGGCAAGCCCGCGCCGAACCGGCGGAACAACCAGGCCGCGGTGAACCGGGAGAAGAGCCGGCCTGCCGGGGTGCGGGGCAGGGCCCGGCACGCTCAGGCGGAACCCAGGGGAGCGCTGCGGCGGGGTGCTGTTGCCGCCGCAGCCCTTACCGCGGCCGTCTGTGCCTGGTGGCTTGTTGGAGCGGGGCTCACAGCAGCAGGACCGGGTTCGCCGCCCGCCGGCCAAAGTGCCGGAACCGCAGGTGCCTACCCGGAAACGCCTTCCGTGGAGGCGCCGCAGCGGCAGGACCCGGCCGACGCCGCGCGGCTGCAGGCGGGTTCGCCGGATCCCGGGGTGGCAGTCCAGGGACTGTCGTCGCTGAGGTCCCTGGCCTTCAGTTCCGGCAGGCTGGAACTGCTGGACGAAGTGAACCAGCCGGGCGCAGGTGCCGCAGCAGCAGACCGGCGAATTGCCGAGCGCCTGCAGGCATCCGGGCATAAGCTTGCGGGCTTCTCCACGGCCCTGTCGCAGGTGCACACAGAAGAGGGCGCAACATCGGCCCGTGCAGTGGTGGCGGTGACGTCCGCCTCGTCCGTTTACGAGGAGAAGGACGCCCAGGGTGCCGTTGTCGCGACCGGTGCCGCCGGTGCCGAGCAGCGGATCCGCGTTGTGCTTGTATCAGTTGACGGCAGGTGGCGGGTCACTGAAATCCTTCCAGGCCCTTGACTTGTCTGCGGCCGGAGAGCCGCTACTCCTTGCCGGCCACCCACTCCGCTGCCTGGGCGAGCGTTGGGTGCTGCCAGGTGAATCCCGCAGAGGACAGGCGTGCGGGCTCCATCCGCTGGCTGGCGAGCAGCAGTTCGTCGGCCAGGTCGCGCATGACAAACCGCAGTACCGGACCCGGAACCCTCAGGGCAGCGGGACGGTGCAGGGCATGGGCCAGGGCAGCCACGAGCTCGTTGACGTTGGCTTCCTCGGGGGCGCACAGGTTGACCGGGCCGCTCACGTCCGATTCCAGCAGGAAGAGGAAAGCGGCGGAGACGTCCGGCAGGGTGATCCAGGGCCAGTACTGGCGGCCATTCCCCAGCGGGCCGCCAATGCCCAGCCGGATCAGCGGCAGCAGCCTGCCCAGTGCTCCCCCCTTGCGGCTGAGCACCACCGCCGTGCGCGGAGTCACCACCCGTATACCAGGGGGAGCGGCGGCAGCTGCTGCCTCCCACTCGCCGCAGATCCGGGCCAGCGTCCCGGCACCTTGCGGCGCATCTTCCCGGAGCACGGTGTTCCCGGCGTCACCGTAGTAGCCGGCACCGGACTGGCTGATAAATACGGGCGGCGGGGAATCCAGCTGGCGCATGGCGTTGGTCAGGGTGCGGGTGGAATCCAGCCGGGAACTGAAGAGCTCCGCAACCCGATTTCGCGTCCACGGCCTGTCCCCGATGCCGGCGCCGGAAAGATTAACGACGGCGTCAGCGCCTTCCAGCGCCTTGGGGTCCAGTTCCCCGGCGGCCGGGTTCCACTGGACTTCCGCGGCTGAGGAGGCCTCGCGGCGCACCAGCGAAATCACCTGGTGGCCGGCCGGACGGAAGGTTGCGGACATGTGGGTTCCGATCAGCCCGGAGGCCCCGGCGATGACTATG
Source organism: Pseudarthrobacter sp. fls2-241-R2A-168 (assembly GCF_030209335.1). Taxonomy (NCBI): domain Bacteria; kingdom Bacillati; phylum Actinomycetota; class Actinomycetes; order Micrococcales; family Micrococcaceae; genus Pseudarthrobacter; species Pseudarthrobacter sp. fls2-241-R2A-168. Next base: position 113,019 of record NZ_JARVSG010000015.1, on the reverse strand, counting down.
CGCATGCTGTCCATCACACCACGGCTGCCACACTGGCACCTCCAACGGCGCCGCGTGGGGGTTGACTATGATCGAACGATGACCTCTTCGAGCTACTTCCGTTACCCGCACCTGCACGGCGATCTGGTCACATTCGTGGCCGAGGACGACGTGTGGATTGCGCCCCTGGACGGCGGGCGCGCATGGCGTGTCTCCTCGCTCCAGCTTCCTGCCCGCAATCCGCGCTTCACCCCCGACGGGCAGCGGCTGGTGTGGACGGTGGTGCAGGGAACGGCGCCGGAGGTGGTGTCGGCGGCAGTAGACGGCGGGGATTACCGGCAGCTGACGTACTTTGGCCACAGCTCCACCAAAGTCAAAGGCTTCACCGCCAGCGGCTCAGTGGTTGTCACCAGCGCGTTCCGGCAGGCCGAAAGCAGGCACACGCACGCCTACAGCGTCCCGCTCGACGGCGGCTGGGCGGAAGAGCTGCCGTTCGGCCCGGTGGAGTCGGTGGCCTTCGGCCCCGAGGTGGGTGATGAGCGGCCCGTAGTGGTGGGCAGCGTATTGTCCCGCGAGCCCGCCTGGTGGAAGCGCTACCGCGGAGGCACTGCGGGAAAGCTCTGGATCGACAACGACGGCAATGGGGAGTTTGAGCGCCTGCTGCCGGACCTGGACGGCAACCTCGCCGACCCCATGTGGGTGGACGGGCGGATTGCATTCCTGTCCGACCACGAGGGTTACGGCAACCTGTATTCGGTGTTGCCCAACGGAAAAGACCTGCAGCGCCACACGGACCACGAGGACTTCTATGTCCGCCATGCCAGCACGGACGGCAAGCGGATCGTCTTCGAGTCTGCGGGTGAACTGTGGGTGCTTTCCGGGCTCGGGGCCGATGCCGTGCGGCTGGACATCACGTTGGGGTCGGCCTCGCAGTCGAGGCGGCCGGCACTGCTCAATACAGCTAAACACCTGGGCGAGGCAGTCCCGGACGCTTCCGGCTCGGCCAGTGCGGTCGAAGCCCACGGCACCATCTCCTGGCTCCGCCACAAAGACGGTCCATCGCGCATCATCGAAGCAACCCCAGGGGTCCGCGCGCGCCTGCCAAGGCCGCTGAACAACGGACGACTGGCCTACGTCGCCGATCATGACGGCGTCGAAGCACTGTTCATCAAGGATGTCGCCGGGCCCGTCCCCGGCACCGCCGCCGCACCCTCCGCAGCCACACCCGCCGGACCTCCGGAGAGTGGGGCAGCCGCCCCGGCACAGGGCCGCGACGAGGAGCACGCGCCTTTGCCGCAGCCCGTCCCTGCTGCCGGCGCTGCAGTCCTGGCCGCGAATACTGCGAAGACCGCTGTCCGGGATGACCAGCAGGCTGACGTCGCTCCTGAGGAAGCGCCGTCTCCTGACAACGCGAAGGCCGAGCCGGCTGCGCAGGCCCCAACGCTGCGCATCGGTTTTCCGCACCCCACCCGGACCAGTTCGCTGGAGGCAAGCCCGGACGGCAACTGGCTTGCGCTGGGCACATCGTTCGGCGAGGTCTACGCGGCCGATACGCGGACCGGCGAACTGACCCTGGTGGCAAGCATCGGCGAAGGCACCGTTTCGGACCTCGCCTGGTCCGGGGACTCCCAGTGGCTGGTCTGGTCCGAGCCGGTCACCTCTTTCGGTTCGCGCAGCCGGCTCCGGCTGGCAAAGGTGTCGGATCCCGGGGCCAGCCCGGTGGACGTCACGGACGGCCGGTTCCGGGACACGTCTCCCGCCTTCACTCCGGACGGGAAGTTCCTGGCCTTCCTGTCCAACCGCAGCTTCGACCCCGTCTACGACGGGCACTCCTTCGACCTCTCCTTCCCCAGCCCCATCAAGCCCTACCTCGTGGCACTGGCTGCAGATACGCCGTCGCCCTTTGGTCCTTCAGTGGATCCCGATGCCGGTGAGGCTGAGGCGGCAAAGGCTGACCCGAAGCGGGATGAGGCGGCCGCTCCCGAGGTCATTGTGGATGCTGAGGGCCTGGCCCACCGCGTTATCGGCGTCCCCGTGCCGCAGGGCAACTACACGTCACTGAAGGCGTCCGACGGCGCTTTGCTGTGGCTCGACTGGGCCCTCGCCGGGGTAACCGGTGACGGCAAAGCCAGCCAGGAGGACAAGGACGCACGCCCCAGCCTGTCCCGTTTCGACCTCGCGCGCCGGAAGCAGACCACCCTGGTGGAGTCTGTGGACAGTTTCCGGCTTTCCGGCGACCGCAGCAAAGTGGTGCTGATCTCCGAGAAGAAGGTCACGGTGGTCCCGGCGGACAAAATGGTGGACGAGGAATCGGGCGACCTTGTCAAGGTTGACCTGGGGCGGATCCGGGTCATGATGGAACCGCTCCGCGTCTGGGGCCACGCTTTCGACGAGGCCTGGCGGCTGCAGCGCGACTTCTTCTGGGCAGAGGACATGGCCGGGCAGGACTGGGAGTCCATCCACAAGCGCTACCGCCCCCTGGTGGACCGCCTGGGCTCGCACGATGACCTGGTGGACCTCCTGTGGGAGCTGCACGGCGAACTTGGAACGTCCCACGCCTACGTCAAGCCGGCGCCGGTCACCGAAAACGGCAGCCACGGCCAGGGGCGGCTGGGCGCGGACCTATCGCTCACCCCGGCCGGCTGGGAAATCACACGGATCCTTGCCGGCGAGTCCTCAGACCCGCTCGCTACATCTCCGCTGACCCGCCCGGGCGTGGGCGCCAAGGCAGGCGACATCCTGCTGGCCATCGACGGGGTTCCGCTGTCCGCCTCCATCACCCCGGCCATGCAACTGGTCGGAGCCGCGGGCCGGGCCGTGGAACTGACTTTGCTCAAGGGCACCGCGCACGGCGGACGTGCCGGCACGCAGCGGCGGGTCGCCGTCGTTCCGGTGAAGGATGAGGAGCGCCTGCGGTACCAGGAGTGGGTGGCCTCGAACCGGCGCACTGTGCGTGAGGCGTCCGGCGGAACCTTCGGGTACCTGCACATCCCGGACATGATGGCCAACGGGTGGGCCCAGCTCCACCGGGACCTCGATACCGAAACGGCACTGGATGGACTTATCGTGGACGTGCGGCGCAACCGCGGCGGGCACACGTCCCAGCTGGTGGCCGAGCTGATCGGGCGTAAAGTCACCGGCTGGAGCATGCCGCGCGGCGAAAAGCCGCGGACGTACCCGCACCATGCCCCGCGCGGGCCCGTCATCATCCTCGCCGATGAATTTGCCGGTTCCGACGGCGACATCATCACCCAGGTGTCCAAGCTCCGCGGCATTGGCCCTGTGATCGGAACCCGCACCTGGGGCGGTGTGGTGGGCATTGATAACAGGTTCTCCCTGGCCGACGGCACTGGTGTCACCCAGCCGCGGTACGCCAACTGGTTCAGCGGCGGCGTGGGATGGGGCGTTGAGAACTACGGCGTGGACCCGGACATCGAAGTGACGTACCCGCCGCATGCCTACGCGGCCGGCCGGGATCCGCAGCTCGAATACGGCATCGGTGCGTTGAAGGAAATGGTGCAGGAGCTTCCCACGGACCGGCCGCCGGCCCGCGAGGGCTACCGCCGGCTCCGCCCGGCTCCGCTGCCGGCCCGCCGGCCGGGGAGCCGGCAGGCGTAGCTCCTGACCGTAACTAAAAGGCCCTGCCCTGCCGGAAGATCTTCCGGCAGGGCAGGGCCTTTTGTTAAGCCTGGGGGAGGGCCTAGGCCTCCAGCGTGGCGTCCAGTGTGATGTCGATGCTGGCGAGGGCGCCGGAGACCGGGCAGCCCACCTTGGCGTCCGCTGCGATCTTCTGGAACTCGTCCTCGGAGATGCCGGGGACCCGGGCTGACATGGTCAGGTGGCTGCCGGTGATGCCCGTGCCCGGAACGAAAGTGACATCTGCCTTGGTGCGCACTTCCTCCGGTGTGTGCCCGGCGTTGGCGAGCTCGTTGCTGAAGGCCATAGAGAAGCAGGCTGCGTGGGCTGCAGCGATGAGCTCTTCCGGGCTCGTTTTGCCGTTGGCCGCTTCAGTCCTGGCCTTCCACGTCACGTCGAAGGTGCCCAGGCCTGAGGTGGCCAGGCTGGTGGTGCCGGAACCCTCCGTCAGGTTGCCGTTCCATACTGCGTTTGCTGAACGTGTTGCTGCCATGTCACTCCTCAAATCGATTCGAACCGGGGCAGGCTGCTGCCAGGACCCCGCCGCTACCCATCCTATGGATTCGGCACCCCGGGTGCACGGGTTGTCCGCTGTCAGAGGATTGTGACCATGGCGCTAAAACGCCGACGGCGACGCCCCGCTGGAAGGGAGCGTCGCCGTCGTACGGTGCAGAAAAGACCGCCTACTGCCAGATGGTGGCAATGGCTACGTTCAGCAGCGCCAAACCGCCCACAGCGTGTGCCAGGCCCTTGCTGACGGGCTCGTTGTTCTTGTACTTGCGGCGGCCGATGAAGGCCAGCACGCCAACCGCAAGGGCGATGGCGAACTTGATGCCCAGCTTGGCGTAGTTGGCGTCCATGTCCAGGGCCGGGATCAGGCCCATCAGGGCGATGCCGGTGAGCAGCTGGAGCATGGCGCCGTCGAACTGGCGGGGGTGGACGGTGGGATTTTTCATCTGGCCGATCCAGATGCCCACGATCATGGCGGCGCCGACGATGTGCAGGAAAACCACAATGTTATAGACGATGTTCATGGGACCAGTGTAGCCAGAGGTTCTACAGCTTGTAGTAGTTAAACGCCGACGGCGGTGCAGGCGTTGCGCTGGTTTCCCACCGCTGCCTGCACCGCCGTGCGTGCGTTGTTGGCCTGTTACAGCCCCAGGTCCGCTTCGAAGGCGCCCTCTTCAAGGCGTGCCTTCAGGGTCTGGAGGAACCGGCCGGCGTCCGCGCCGTCCACCAGGCGGTGATCATACGTCAGCGACAGGTACATCATGGAGCGGATGGCGATCGAGTCGTCACCGTTTTCATCCGAAACAACCACGGCGCGCTTGACGATGGCGCCGGTGCCCAGGATGCCCACCTGCGGCTGGTTGATGATCGGGGTGTCGAACAGGGCCCCGACCGAACCGATGTTGGTGATGCTGAAGGTGCCGCCGGACAGCTCGTCCGGGCCGATCTTGCCGTCGCGGGTGCGGCTGGCAACGTCGGCGATCTTGCCCGCCAGGCCAGCGAGGTTCAGGTTGCCGGCGTCGGAAATGACCGGAACCAGCAGCCCCTTGTCCGTGTCCACGGCAATCGCGAGGTGCTCGGCGTTGTGGTAGGTGATTTCCTGCTTCGCCTCGTCGTAGGCAGCGTTGAGCTTGGGGTGCTGCTTGAGGGCCTCGGCGACGGCCTTGGCGATGAACGGCAGGAAGGTCAGCTTGACGCCGTTCTGCGCCTGGAACGAGTTCTTGGCGCGGGCACGGAGCTTGGCCACCTTGGTCATGTCCACCTCGTGGACCTGGGTCAGCTGGGTGGAGATCTCCAGGGATTCGCGCATGCGGCGGGCGATGACCTGGCGGATGCGCGGTGCCTTCTGCGTGGTGCCGCGCAGCGAGGAAACTGCGGCGTTGGAGGCTGCGGGAGCAGACGCGGCCGGTGCTGCTGCCGGCGCTGCGGCCGGTGCGGCCTTGGCCTCGGCGGCGGCGATGACGTCCTGCTTGCGGATGCGTCCACCCACGCCGGTGCCGGAGAGTGAGGCGATGTCCACGCCGTGCTGGTTCGCCAGCTTGCGGACCAGGGGAGTGACGTAACCGGACTCGGATCCGCCGTTTGAGGGTGCGGCCTCGGCTGCGGCAGGTGCTGCGGCGGGGGCCGGTGCTGCTGCCGGAGCGGGTGCCGCGGCCGGTGCGGGAGCGGCCTGCGGGGCAGGTGCTTCAGCCTTGGGGGCTTCCTGTGCCGGCGCTTCCTGTGCCGGGGCGGGTGCGGCCGGCGCTTCGGCGGGGGCAGCAGCTGCACCGGAGCCGATGACGGCCAGGACGGAACCGACCTCTGCGGTTTCGTCTTCGTTGACCCGGATTTCCTGCAGGGTGCCGGCAACGGGGGACGGGATCTCGGTGTCCACCTTGTCGGTGGAAACTTCCAGGAGCGGCTCATCCACCTCAACGGAGTCGCCCACGGCCTTCAGCCAGCGGGTGACGGTGCCTTCGGTGACGCTTTCGCCCAGGGCCGGGAGGGTGACCTCGTGGCCTTCGCCGCCGCCGGCTGCCGGAGCTGCCGGTGCTTCCTGGGCGGGCGCAGACTGTGCAGGGGCTTCCTGGGCGGGGGCTTCCTGTGCCGGTGCTTCTTCGGCGGCTGCGGCAGCGGGAGCTTCCTGCGCAGGAGCTTCTTCGGCCGGTGCAGCGGGGGCGCCGCCACCGGAGCCGTCGCCGATCCGGACCAGGGGAGCGCCTACCTCGGCGGTCTCGTCCTCGGCAACCAGGATTTCCTCAATCACGCCAGCTACAGGAGAGGGGATTTCAGTGTCTACTTTGTCGGTGGAGACTTCGAGCAGCGGCTCGTCCACCTCTACCCGGTCACCTACCTGCTTGAGCCAGCGGGTGACGGTTCCTTCGGTGACGCTCTCACCGAGGGCGGGCAAGTTAACGGATTCAGACATGTCGTCCCCGTTCTCCTTATTGATCTTTAGTGCGGATGATTGCTGCCTTGTTGGCCAGCCTAGTGCACCCGGCATTTCGTGCCGGGTGCACCAGGCCCTTTGGTGCTTGGGGGAGACTAGCCGTGAAGGGGCTTGCCCGCGAGTGCCAGGTGGGCTTCGCCCAGGGACTCGTTCTGGGTGGGGTGGGCGTGCACCAGCTGCGCCACATCCTCGGGGTATGCTTCCCAGTTCACGATCAGCTGGGCTTCGCCCACCTGCTCGCCCATGCGGGCGCCGATCATGTGGACGCCCACCACGGGGCCGTCTTTCTGGCGGACCAGCTTGACCAGTCCGGAAGTGCCCAGGATGGAGCTCTTGCCGTTGCCGGCTAGGTTGTATTCCTGGGTCTGGACCTGGTCGTCGCCGAACTTTTCCTTGGCTGCCTTTTCGGTGTAGCCCACGGTGGCGATTTCGGGATCGGAGTAGGTGACCTTGGGGATGTTGATGTCCTCGACGATCACCGGCTTGAGGCCGGCGATTTCCTCGGCCACGAAGATGCCCTGCTGGTAGCCGCGGTGCGCCAGCTGCACGCCGGGGACGATGTCGCCGACAGCGTAGATGTTGCCGACGCCGGTGTGCAGGCGCTCGTTGGTGATGACGAAGCCGCGGTCGATGGTGATACCGGCTTCCTCGTAGCCCAGGTTGGCGGTGACGGGGCCACGGCCGACGGCGACGAGCAGGAGGTCCGCTTCGAAGGTCTTGCCGTCCACGAGGGTGACCTTGACGCCGTCGTTGTTCTGCTCAACGCCCTGGAAGAAGACTCCGGTGGAGAACTTGATGCCGCGCTTCTTGAAGGCACGCTCGAAGTTCTTGACGATGGTGGCGTCCTCGTTCGGGACCAGCGAGGGCAGGCCCTCCACGATGGTGACGTCCACGCCGAAGGACTTCCACACCGAAGCGAACTCGACACCGATCACGCCGCCGCCGAGGATGATGGCGCTCTTGGGGATGGAGTCCATGGTCAGGGCCTGGTCCGAGGTGATGACCTTGCCGCCGATTTCCAGGCCCGGAAGGGTGCGGGAGTAGGAACCGGTGGCCAAAACGATGTTCTTGCCCTTGTAGGCGGTGCCGTTCACCACAACGGTGTCGGTGCCCTGGAGCTTGCCTTCACCTTCGATGACGGTGATGCCCTTGGACTTGATCAGGCCCTGGAGGCCCTTGTACTTGCCGGCGATGATGCCGTCCTTGTACGCGTTGACCGCGGTGATGTCGATGCCGTCCAGGGTGACGTTCACGCCGTACTTGGCGGAGTCACGGGCGTGGTCGGCGAGCTCTGCCGAATGCAGCAGCGCCTTGGTGGGGATGCAGCCGTTGTGGAGGCAGGTGCCGCCCAGCTTTGCCTTCTCCACGAGGCCGACGGTCAGGCCAAGCTGTACGGCCCGCAGGGCGGCGGCGTATCCACCGCTGCCTCCACCGAGTACCAGGATGTCGAATTCTTGCGCAGTTGCCTGATCGGCCACTTAAACGCTCCCTCGCGTGAACGATGACGCGTTCTTCCGCGCATCATCTGGTCTTGGAACTTGCACTGCCGTGATTATGTCAGCGTGCCTGTTCTCTTGCATTTGTGACTACCGTGGTTCACCTTAGCGAACCACTTATCCATGCTCCACCTTGGCGCCGCGTTTGTGGAGCGCTTGTGTCGAGTGTCACGCGGCCCTGCGGCGCAGGGAACATCCCGTGCCGCAGGGCGCGCAGTTACCGGGCTACGGCTGCCCGTTGGCCTCAGGCGGCTGCTGCCAGGATGTCCTCTACATAGGCCACCAGGGTCCGGACCGTGCAGCCCGTTCCCTGCTTGTGGGTATAGCCGTAGGGGCTTCCGTTGTTGAAGGAAGGCCCGGCGATGTCGATGTGGGCCCAGGGGATCTGTTCCCCGTCCTTGCCCTTACCCACGAATTCGCGCAGGAAAACGGCCGCCGTCATCATGCCGCCGTGGCGTTCGCCGATGTTGGCCAGGTCGGCCACCTGCGAATCGAGGCTGGGGCGCAGTTCCTCGGGCAGCGGCATGGGCCAGACCAGTTCGCCCGCACGGTCCGCCGCGGTCTTCAGGGCACCCGTGACGCTCTCCGACCCCATCACGCCGGCGGTGCGGTTGCCCAGGGCGATCAGCTGCGCACCGGTGAGCGTGGCGACGTCGATGATGGCGTCCGGGTATTCGCGGCTGGCGGCCACGATGCCGTCTGCCATCACCAGGCGGCCCTCGGCGTCGGTGTTCAGGACCTCAACAGTTTTGCCACCGAACATGGTGAGGACGTCCGCCGGGCGGGACGCCGCCCCGGAGGGCATGTTTTCGGCAATGCAGAGCCATGCGGTCGCCTTCACCGGCAGGCCCAGTCCCGCCAGGGCCAGGACAGTATTAAGGACGACGGCGGCGCCGGCCATATCGCTTTTCATGTCGCCCATGCCGAGGGCCGGCTTGATGGAGATGCCGCCGGTGTCGAACGTGATGCCTTTGCCAACGAGGGCGATCTTCGAGGTTGCTTTGGCAGGGGAGTATTCGACCTTGACCAGGCGGGGCTGGCGGGCTGAGCCCTTGCCCACGCCCATGATGCCGCCGAAGCCTTCCTTTTCCAGCCGCTTCTCATCCCAGACGGTGACTTTGACGGGCAGGCCTTTGGCCAGGTCCTTTGCGGCCTCGGCGAACGTCTCCGGGTAGAGGTGGCTCGGCGGCTGGTTGACCAGTGACCGGGTGGCGTTAACGGCCTTGCCGAGCAGGCCGGCACGCTTCAGTGCTGCGTTGACGCCGTCGTTGCCGGCCAGGTCCGTGAAGATAACGGCATTTTTGACCGGATCCTTCAGCCCGTCCGTGGAGGACCGGAATTCGGTGAAGGAATAGGCCCCCAGGGCGGCACCTTCGGCGACTGCCGCCACGTCGGCGACGGACGCCGTCGGAAGGGCCAGGACAACCGTGGCGAGGCCGGAAAGCTGGCGGACGGCGGAGCCGGCAGCGCGGCGGAGCGCTTCTTCCGTCAGCGGCTTTCCGGCCGCCACGCTGCCGGTGCCGGCGAGGACCAGGATTCCGGCGCCCGTTTCCGGAAGGCCGGGAAGGCGGACAATCTGGTCTGCGGCGCCCGTGACGCCCAGAGACTTGAGGGACTCCGCCAGGGCCTCGGCACTCTTGGCCGTCAGCGGGTTGTCCAGGAGCACCGGACCGTCAGTGCCCTTCCCCACACCGATGACCACTGCGTCACTGGGGCTCTTCTTCAGGTCCCTGGTGAGGGTACTAAGGTTGATTTCAGTATTCTTGACCACAGGGATCAGTCCTCAATTCTCGCGAGATGTTCGAAGCAGGGGTGCATGTTCGGCGCTCTGCCATGGATGCCCGGATTGCCGTCGTTCGGGACGCAGCCCGGGTGTCTTTAAGCCCGTCTGGCAGGCCAGTTCCGATCGTAGCCCGTCCCCGCCTGAGCCGGTGAATTTCCTGAGATGTGCGCCACACCAGCCGCAGGAATGCGGGGCTGTCCCGGGGCGTTGTAGAGGATGTCCACCCGCACCCATGAAAGGAACACGCCGTGCTTGAACGGATCTCCGGCTCCCTGCTGGACCCCGACGCGCTTTATGCAAGCAACATTGAGCTGTTCCACAGCCCGGAGCTCAAGGGGCTGAACCTGGTGATGGGCTTCACCGGATTCGCCGACGCCGGGCAGGTGGTGAAGCAGATCAATGCCGAGCTGCTGGACTCGCTCGACGCCCAGCCCGTTGCCGTCTTCGACGCCGACCAGCTGATCGATTACCGCTCCCGCAGGCCGCACCTGACCTTTGTCGAGGACCACCTGCAGGACTACCAGGAACCCCGGCTCGCCCTCTACCGGCTCGTGGACGGCCTGGGCAGCCCCTTCCTGCTGCTGGCCGGATTCGAACCGGACCTGCAGTGGGAACGTTTTGCCCGCGCAGTGGTGGGCATCGTGGAGAAACTCGACGTCAACCTGGTCACCTGGATCCACTCAATCCCCATGCCCGTTCCGCACACCCGCCCGGTGGGCGTTACGGTCCACGGCAACCGGCCGGAGCTCATCGAGGGCATCTCGGTGTGGAAGCCCACCGTGGAAGTGCCCGCGGCAGTGGGGCACATCCTTGAACTCCGCCTCGTGGAGGCAGGCCGCAACGTTGCCGGCTACGTCATACACGTGCCGCACTACCTGGCCGAGGCCGAATACCCCACGGCCGCCGTGGCCGGCCTGGAGTACCTGGGCGCCGCCACCTCCCTGATGCTTCCCTCGGACCGGCTCCGCGAAGCCGGCCGTGAGGTCAGCCGCCAGATCGCCGAGCAGATCGACGCCTCCGAGGAAGTCCAGCAGGTGGTGTCCCGGCTTGAGTCCCGGTATGACGAAAAGGCCGAAGGTACCGTCCGGCGATCCCTCCTGGCGGATGAAAATGACGAGCTGCCCAACGCCGATGTCCTCGGCGCCGCAGTGGAGGCCTATCTCGCCCGCGAGAATCCCGGCCAGTAGACGCGCCCGTGTGCTGAACCCTTTCCGCACCCGAACTGCAGTCGAACGCCCTGCTGCCGGGGCGGGGACGGGTGTCCGGGCATAATGAAGAGGTGACTGCACCCCGAGCCTGGCTGATCTGGACCATTGGAATCTTCGGGTACCTGGTGGCAGTTTGCCAGCGCACCTCCTTCGGGGTAGTGGGGCTGGAAGCGACGGAACGCTTTCACGCCAGCGCCGCCGCGATCTCGTTCTTCACCGTCCTTCAGCTCCTTGTCTACGCCGGGCTCCAGATCCCGGTGGGGCTGCTGGTGGACCGCTTCGGCTCCCGGGCCATGATCGCCGGCGGTGCCGTGCTGATGGGGCTCGGCCAGCTTCAGCTGGCCTTCGCCGACAGCATCCCCGGCGGCGTGGCCGGCCGGGTCCTCGTGGGCGCCGGCGACGCCATGACCTTTATCTCGGTGATCCGCCTGATTCCGCTCTGGTTCGCTCCCGCCCGCGTGCCGCTGGTCACCCAGCTGACCGGGATGTCCGGGCAGCTGGGACAGCTGTTCAGTGTCCTCCCGTTCGCGTTCGTGCTGCACTCTGCCGGCTGGACCCCGGCGTTCCTGATGCTGGCCGGGATGTCCGGACTCGCCGTCGTCCTGGTGGTTCTGCTCCTGCAGGATGTGCCGCCCGGTACCGCCCGGCCGCAGGGGCAGCAGGGCTTGAAAGCCACCGGTGCCTCGCTGGCCCGCGCGTGGCGCCAGCCGGGGACGCGGCTGGGCCTGTGGAGCCACTTCACCATCCAGTTCAGCGGCACCGTTTTTGCGATGACGTGGGGCTACCCCTTCCTGATTTCCGGACAGGGCCTGGACGCCGGAACCGTTGCTGCCCTGATGGCGCTGTACGTGGCGGCCGCTATGGCGGTAGGTCCTTTTATCGGGCGCTTTGTGTCCCGCCATCCGCTGCGGCGTTCCACCATGGTCCTCCTGATTGCCGCCGCGACTGCCGGGGCGTGGGCCGCTGTCCTGCTGACACCGGGGCGCTCGCCGCTGTGGCTCCTGGCCGGCCTGGTCATGGTGCTTGCCATCGGCGGCCCGGGCTCGATGATCGGCTTCGACTTTGCGCGGACGTTCAACCCGGCCCACCGGATCGGGACGGCCACCGGCATTGTTAACGTGGGGGGCTTCATCGCCGCGCTTATTGCCATCTTCCTCATCGGCCTGGTGCTGGACGTGCTGTACGCCAGCGGCTTCTCCAACGGAGAGCTGTACGGGCTGGCTCCGTTCCGGATTGCCCTGAGTGTCCAGTTCGTGCTGCTTGGCTTCGGCGTTGTGGCCATGCTCGTCTGCCGGCGGAAGGTCCGGCGGCAGATGGCGGCGCAGGGCGTTGTGGTACCGCCCCTCCGCAGTGCCCTGGCCCGCCAGCGCCGGGAAAACCTGGCCCGGCGCAGCAAGGCAGCGGCTTCGGACGACTAGTCCCGCACAGGCCCGGTTTTCGCCTCGTCCGCCGGGGGGGGGGGGGGCGGCGGACTCGTTATCCACATAGCCGTGCCTGGTCCTTCTGAGGCTTCCGCCGCAGGCGAAAGCTGGAACCATGACATCTCCAGAGCGCCTCACAGTCCGCGGCCCCGAAGACATCCTGGGCTTCATTCCGCACTCGTTGGGATACTGGCCGGCCAACAGCCTGGTGGCCATGACGCTGCAGGGCAAGAGGCTGGGTGCAACCCTCCGGCTGGATCTTCCCGGGCCGGCGGTGCTGGCCGATCCGGCACCCTTCGCCGAAACGATAGCCGGGTACCTGGCGGCAGACGAGCACGCCGACGGCACCCTGCTGGCTCTTTTCACCAACAACGGCTGGCTGTCCGGGCCGGGATGCTATGACGGGCTGCTGTTCAGCCTTGAAGCGGCGCTGGCCGGAGCCCGCATGCCCGTCAAGGAGGCCTGGTATGTGGGGGACCGCTACTGGCGGGACGCCTGGTGCACGGATCCGGCCTGCTGCCCGCTGCCGGGCCGGCCCCTGGAACAGATCCGGGACAGCCTGCTCAACACGGAAATGGTGTTCCGCGGAAGCAGTGTGGGGCCGCCTCCGGAGGAACGGCAGGCCCGCACTGTCCCCAGCCTGTACCGTGCAGCTGTCCTGGAGGCCGAGGCTGCCTGGTCGGCCCGCCTGGACTGCCGGCGGCAGAGCCGGGCGCAGTTTGACGCTGTGCTGGGCCTCTGGACCGGGTTGCTCGCAGGCCCGCGGGAGGAATTAGGCCAACCGCTGGTGGACCGGGACGCCTTCCTGCGGGCTTCGCTCCTGGTGCCTGCCTGGCGCGACGCTGTCCTGGTGATGGCGGCGGCCGGACAGGCGGCTGCCGCAGCCGGAGCCGAGGAGTTCGGGAATTTCGACGAGGAGCAGGGACCTGAGCCCGTGGTCTTTACGGGCGTTGTTCCATTGGAGACCGGTCTAGCGGAGACCGAGCCGGCCGGAGCTCCATCATCAACCGGGGGACCCCCGGCCCCCGAGACCCTGCTAAAGACCGGACAACACCAGGGGACTCCCGGTTACGGTGATGTCCTCATGGGGCATGAGCCGCCTGTCCCGCAGTGGCTGACCATGGACGCGCTGGATCTGGTTTTGGGGCAGTTGGCCCTCCTGGGCGGGGCGCCGGCCGCGGCCGCATTAACGGGGAGAGGCTGGATTGCGTGGTGCCGCGGGCGCGGCTCGTACTCCGCTGCGTATTACGAGGAAGCCCTGGAGATCGACCCCGGCTACCGTCTGGCGGAACTGCTGCTGGAGCTGGTGCGCCGCGGTACTTTGTGCGGGTGGGCAGCCCGGAAGGAGGCAGCCTGGCAGAAATTCGGTCCGGACGCCGCCTGAAGCCCAGCGCTCCGGTCCTTGTTGGCCAGGCCGCGGGACCGTGGGGAGGTCCTATTCGGGGAAACGTGAGACAATGGTTGCCGAGACCCGGTTGGGTCCGTGTATCAAGTGCCTGTAACTGGTCCTTTCGGGGAACATTACAGCCGCTCCGGCAGTTCTATTTATAGACTCTGCCGGCCGTGGTGGCGCTTGGTTTCCACCACGGACTTGACAGGGTCATAGTGGTGTTGCCCGTATGGTGATTCCACAGACCACCGCTAGAAAGGTTTTCTGTGACCCCGTCTTCCACGAAGAAGGACCCCGCCGCCCAGGACGAACTGTCCGCTGAGCAGAAGCAGGCTGCGACAAACGCCAAGCGGGCCGCCACTCGGGCAGCCAACAAGGCTTCTGCCGGTGAAGCTGGTGCGGACGGCAAGCGTGAGCCCAAAAAGCGCGGCCCCAAGCCCGGCGCGAAGGCCGCCGCCGAGGCAGCCGGCAAATCGGCGTCTGACGCCGACGATGACGTAGAAGAAGTTGAGGAAGACCTCGACGACATCATCCTCGAAGGCCCCGACGTTGTTGAAGAGGACGCCGAAGCCGATCCCGTGAAGGGTGCTGCCGGATCGGGCAAGGGCTTCGTCTACTCTGATGCTGATGACGACGACGCACCTGTCCAGCAGGTCATGTCAGCCGGCGCCACCGCCGACCCCGTCAAGGACTACCTGAAGCAGATCGGTAAGGTTGCGCTGCTCAACGCCGAGCAGGAAGTGGACCTTGCGCTCCGGATCGAAGCCGGTCTGTTTGCCGAAGAGAAGATCAACGCGGACGACGGGTCCATGGACCCCAAGTACAAGCGTGAGCTTGAGTTCATCATCCACGACGGCAAGCGCGCCAAGAACCACCTGCTCGAGGCCAACCTGCGCCTGGTGGTCTCGCTGGCCAAGCGCTACACCGGCCGCGGCATGCTGTTCCTTGACCTGATCCAGGAAGGCAACCTGGGCCTCATCCGCGCTGTGGAGAAGTTCGATTACACCAAGGGCTTCAAGTTCTCCACCTACGCCACCTGGTGGATCCGCCAGGCGATCACCCGCGCCATGGCGGACCAGGCCCGCACCATCCGTATTCCGGTGCACATGGTTGAAGTCATCAACAAGCTGGCCCGTGTCCAGCGCCAGATGCTGCAGGACCTTGGCCGTGAACCCACGCCTGAAGAGCTGGCCCTCGAACTGGACATGACGCCCGAAAAGGTGGTCGAAGTCCAGAAGTACGGCCGCGAGCCCATTTCGCTGCACACGCCCCTGGGCGAGGACGGCGATTCCGAGTTCGGCGACCTCATCGAGGACTCCGAGGCTGTTGTCCCGGCCGATGCCGTGAGCTTCACCCTCCTGCAGGAACAGCTCCACTCCGTCCTGGACACCCTGTCCGAGCGCGAGGCCGGGGTTGTTGCGATGCGGTTCGGCCTCACCGACGGACAGCCGAAGACTTTAGACGAAATCGGCAAGGTCTACGGCGTCACGCGTGAGCGGATCCGCCAGATCGAATCCAAGACCATGTCCAAGCTGCGCCACCCCTCGCGGTCGCAGGTCCTGCGGGACTACCTGGACTAGGACCAGCAAGTCAGCGATAGCGGCCCGCCGGCTGCCGTGCCCCTCCCGGGGTGCAGCAGCCGGCGGGCCGTTTTGCTTAGTACCAGGCGCTGCTGAGCGAGCGGCTGAGGTTAAAACGAAGAGGGACCCCACCTTCCGGTGGGGTCCCAACTGCTTCGGGTGTGCTAGTCGATTTCTACGGCAGCCTTCTCGTGAAGCTTGCCCGTCTCATCGTGCCAGTCGGAGCTCAACGGCTTGAGCGTTGCCTCGACTGCACGGGCGTGGTGGCCGCAGAACAGCAGCTCACCGCCGGAGGACTCGAGTACAACCCGCACATATGCCTGGGCTCCGCAACGGTCGCACCGGTCGAGTGCGTTGAGTGTGCGGTCTGCCACTGCTGTTGTCATGTCGGCCTCCTTAGTAGATCAGTACGTCTATATAACCAGTATTCGTAACAAAACCATCGCAAGGATGGGGCAAGTTCGCTGTCCGCGTATCCGCAAGAGTGCGTCAAGATCTGCACAGTCCCGTTCAAGAAGCGCTAAGTGGCGCGGGGCACAGGCCCTGCCAGGTGTGGCAGTCGGTGGTGCGCGGCCCGGCCGACTACCCTAGGAAGAGCGAATCCCAGCCCGCTGTTCCATCCTTGAAGGAGTTCACCACCGGTGGCACCAAGTTCTGATTACACTGCCCGGCACCTGTCTGTCCTGGAGGGCCTCGAAGCCGTCCGCAAGCGCCCCGGCATGTACATCGGTTCCACCGACTCCCGCGGGTTGATGCACTGCCTCTGGGAAATCATCGACAACTCCGTTGACGAGGCCTTGGCCGGGTTCGGCCACGACATCAAGATCATCCTCCACGCCGATAACTCCGTGGAAATCCACGACGACGGTCGCGGCATCCCCATCGACAAGGAACCAAAAACCGGGCTGACCGGCGTCGAAGTGGTCTTCACCAAACTCCACGCCGGCGGAAAGTTCGGCGGCGGCTCCTATACCGCCTCAGGCGGCCTGCACGGTGTGGGCGCGTCCGTGGTCAACGCCTTGTCCTCACGCCTCGACGTGGAGGTGGACCGCGGCGGCAAAACCTACAAGATGTCCTTCCGCCGGGGCGAACCCGGCCGCTTCAAGGACGTCGGATCCAAGGTCGACCCGGCCGCACCCTTCACCCCGTTTGTGGACGATTCCGTCCTGGACGTGGTGGGCAAGGCCAAGCGCGGCGTCACCGGCACCAGGATCCGGTACTGGGCTGACCGGCAGATCTTCACCCCGGACGCAAAGTTCTCCTACGACGAACTCGCCGCCCGGGCCCGGCAGACGTCCTTCCTGGTGCCCGGCCTCAAGCTCACCGTGCGCGATGAGCGGAAGGTCCCGGGAACCCCCGGCGAAGCCGGTCCGCATGAAGAGGTCTTCCACCACGACGGCGGCATCTCGGAATTCGTCGAGTTCCTGGCTGCCGATCCCGCGGTCACCGACGTCTGGCGGCTGCACGGCTCGGGCAAGTTCAAAGAGACCGTTCCCGTGCTGGACGAACGCGGGCACAGCCAGCTCGCCGAGGTGGAACGCGACTGTGAAGTCGATGTGGCCCTGCGCTGGGGAATCGGCTACGACAGCACCGTCCGAAGCTTCGTCAACATCATCTCCACGCCCAAGGGTGGAACGCACCAGTCCGGCTTTGAGCAGGCCCTGGTCAAGACCTTCCGCAAAGCCGTGGAAACCAACGCCCGCAAACTCAAAGCCGGCAACGACAAAATCGAAAAGGACGACATCTTCGCCGGCCTCACCGCCGTCCTGACCGTGCGCCTGGCCGAACCCCAGTTCGAAGGCCAGACCAAGGAAATCCTGGGCACCTCCGCCGTGCGCGCCATAGTGGCCAAGGTGGTGGAGCGCGAAATCACCGCGAAGATCAACTCCGCCAACAAAAACGACAAGTCCCAGTCGGCCCTGCTCCTGGAAAAAATTGTCAGCGAGATGAAGTCCCGCATCTCGGCCCGGGTGCACAAGGAAACCCAACGGCGCAAGAACGCGCTGGAAACTTCCTCGATGCCCACCAAGCTGGCTGACTGCCGCACGGACGACGTCGACCGTTCCGAACTGTTCATCGTGGAAGGCGACTCGGCGCTGGGAACCGCCAAGCTGGCCCGGTCCTCGGACTTCCAGGCGCTGCTGCCCATCCGCGGCAAGATCCTCAACGTCCAGAAGGCGTCCGTGGGGGACATGCTCTCCAACGCCGAGTGCGCCGCCCTCATCCAGGTGGTGGGTGCCGGCTCCGGCCGCAGCTTTGACATCAGTGCCGCCCGCTACGGCAAGGTCATTCTTATGACGGACGCGGACGTGGACGGCGCGCACATCCGCACGCTGCTCCTGACGCTTTTCTTCCGCTACATGCGCCCCATGATCGAAGAGGGCCGCGTCTTCGCCGCCGTCCCGCCGCTGCACCGGGTGGAGGTCATCAATGCCGGCCAGAAGGCCAACGAGATGATCTACACCTACTCCGAGGCGGAGCTGCACGTGCTCCTGGCCCGGCTGGCCCAGGAGGGCAAGCGCTACAAGGAGCCCATCCAGCGCTACAAGGGCCTGGGCGAGATGGACGCCGAGCAATTGGCCGAGACCACCATGGACCCACGGCACCGCACGCTGCGGAAGGTGGGGATCGAGAACGCGAAGCAGGCGGAGGAAATCTTTGACCTGCTGATGGGCTCGGACGTCTCGCCGCGCAAGGACTTTATCATCGCCGGCGCCTCCAGCCTGGACCGGGAGCGCATCGACGCCTGACCTTTTTCACCGATGGTTGAGCTTGTCGCAACCCCGGTTTCGACAAGCTCAATCACCGGTAGGTGCGGCACAGCGGCGTACGACGACGGGACTCAGCCGAACAGGCCCGGCACCACCAGCAGGGCTGTGGGCAGCGCCAGCAGGAGTACGCAGCCGGCCAGGACCAGGCTGCGGACCGGGGCCGGCAGTTGCGGCTGGGGGGAGAGCAGCCGGCTGACCCGGGAGGCCGTGGTGCGGGCCGAGTCCGCGCCGGCGGCCGCTGCCGGGTCGAGCCCGGCCAATGACAATCCGGACGCGGCGAGCCCGGCCGGAGCAGGCTGGATTTCTGCTTCGCCCGGCGTCCTGGCGGATCCGCTGGCAACGATGGCAATGGCCTTGATGAGCGTGGCTTTGCTTTCGGTTTTGAGCGCGACGTCGTCGGCCAGCATCTCGATCAGGGAGTTCACGGACTCCTGCGCAAGCCGGGTGGTGGGAAGCCAGGGGAGCGCCTGCCGCCAGGCGGCGAACGCCCACAGGAGCAGGTGGTGCCGCTGGCTCAGGTGCGCGTTTTCGTGGATCAGCACGGCGCGCAGTTCGGCCGGCTCAAGGGCAGCCATCAGGCCATCCGACAGCACGGTTACCGAGCGCGCCCCGCCGGGAAGGCAGTAGGCCACGGGTGAATCGTGGCTGATGACCAGCGTTCCGGCCCCTTCGGTGGACGGGGAGGCCAGGAGCGCGAGAAGCTCCCGGTGCCGCCGCCGCTGGCGCTCGATCTTGTAATAGGTCAGCAGCAAGGTGAACACCAGGTGCGCCGTCAGCAGCGCGGCGGCGGACAGCGCGAAGATATGCCAGAAGCCCAGGTCCGTGGTGGGGGCGTTGAAGAGCACCATGCCTGCAAGGGCCCGAAGGCCGGCGATCAGGTTGTCGCCGACGGGCTCCAGCCCGTACACCAGCATGGCGCCGATCATGGACAGGCCACCGGCAAGGGCGATGGCCTGCCAGAGCACCATGGCCGTAAAAGGGGACCGCGCGGGCCACTGTGCACGCGAGAGGAGGATAGGCACCGGCCACGCCAGGACTATCGCAAGGACCGCCAGCAGGTATGAGGCCCAGAACATGGTCCGCTAGATGTGGCCAAGCAGTTTGCGCAGTGTCTCGGCTTCACCTTCGGAAACGGAGCCAATGAAGCGTGCCAGCACGGCTTCACGGTCCGGGGCTGACCCCAGCACTTCGTGCATCAGCTCCGCTGTGTGGTCCTCGCGGCTGGATACCGCCTGGTAGCGGTGCGGGCGGGTTCCGCGTTCGCGCTCCACCAGGCCCTTCTTCTCGAGCCGGGACAAAACGGTGAGGACGGTGGTGACGGCCAGTTCCTTGCCTTCATGGCCGGCGCTGCCATCCTGCCCCGCTGACGTCTGTGCCAGCCGATCCCGCAACGTGTTGGCGGTGGCTGCTTCATGGCCCGCCCAGAGCAGGTCCATCACTGCCCGTTCCAGTTCACCAAGACTAGCCATTTGCACTTTTCCTTTGTTTCCCCGCACCACTGCCATGGACAGCGGTGACATCATGCGTTTTGCTACTACTACAGGATCCAATTTACCCCGATTCCGTTTCACTTTCTACATCGGGTAGAACACGGGCAGGTCACGGCCCCACTGCACGCATGGTGGAGCCGCAGGCCCCGTTTTTACAGTGCCGCCGGCGTTGTTCTACACTTTGTAGAAGTTAGAGTTTCTACAGAACGTAGAAAACCTTCGCCCGGACAGTAGGGACCGCCATGGACGCTTTGGACGCTCTGGAAATCGCACGCTGGCAATTCGGCATCACCACCGTCTATCACTTCATGATGGTTCCGCTCACCATCGGCCTGGGCCTGGTGGTGGCCGTCATCCAGACCATCTGGCACCGCACCGGAAAGCCCGAATACCTCCGGATGACCAAGTTCTGGGGAAAGCTCTTCCTGATCAACTTCATCATGGGCGTGGCCACCGGCATCGTCCAGGAGTTCCAGTTCGGCATGGCCTGGAGCGAGTACAGCCGGTTTGTCGGTGATGTCTTCGGGGCGCCGCTGGCACTGGAGGCGCTGCTGGCCTTCTTTGTGGAGTCCACCTTCCTGGGCCTGTGGATCTTCGGCTGGAAGCAGCTCAAGCCCGCCATCCATCTCGCCTGCCTCTGGATCGCCGTCGTCGGCTCCGTGTTCTCCGCGTACTTCATCATCGTGGCCAACAGCTGGATGCAGCACCCCGTGGGCGTCGAGATGATCGACGGCCGGCCGGTCATGACCGATGCCTGGGCAGTCTTCACCAACAACACCGCCCTCGTTGCCGTACCGCACACCCTTTTCGGCGCACTCGCCGTGGCCGGCGGCTTCCTGCTTGGCATCGCCTGGTACCACCTCTGGCGGAGGCGGCGCGACGGCGTGGACACCGTGGGTGCCGACGGCAAGGTCATTGCAGGGGAAGCAGCAGAGATCCCCGGCCGCGACCGGGACGACCACAAGGTCTGGCTCCGGTCCCTGCGGATCGGCGCCGTGGTGGCCATGATCTCCTTTGCCGGAACCGCCCTCACCGGCGACCTCCAGGGCAAGCTCATGTTCGAGCAGCAGCCCATGAAAATGGCTGCCGCCGAAGCAGCATGCCACGACGGCACCGGATTCTCGGTCCTGAGCATCGGCAACATCGGCTCGCAGAGCTGCGACGACATCGTGGCCCTGATCGAGGTTCCCGGCATCCTCTCCTACCTGGCCAAGGGCGATTTCAGCACAGAAGTACAGGGCGTCAACAGCCTGCTGCCCGAGTACAAGGAAAAGTACGGCACGCACCTTCCGGACAACCCGATCTACGGCGAGCGCGCCGGGCAGGAAATCGACTACCTTCCCGTCATGGAGGTCACCTACTGGGGCTTCCGCATGATGATCGGCTTCGGCGGCCTCGCGGCCCTCGCAGCCCTGGTGGCACTCTGGCTGACCCGCAAAGGCACCGTCCCGGAGTCCAAGTGGCTGATGCGGCTTGCCGTCTTCGGGATCCTCGCCCCGTTCGGCGCCAACGCGGCCGGCTGGATCTTCACGGAGATGGGCCGCCAGCCGTTCGTGGTGGCACCGAACCCTGACCCCAGCGGCATTGACCAGGTGTTTATGTTCACGGCAGCCGCAGTTTCGCCCGGTGTCTCCGCCGGTGAACTCATGACGTCCCTGGTCACGCTGACCGCCATCTACGCCGTGCTGCTGGTGGTGGAGGTCAAGCTGCTGGTCAAGTACATCCGGGGCGGCGTGGTGTCCGCGATGCCGGAGCTCGTCCACGCCCCGGTGGACGAAAACGAAGACGCCACCCCCGGGCCTGGCGGCCCCGTCGGCAAACCGGCCGACGACGTCCTGGCCTTCGCCTACTAGCCCCGCCACGAGCAGAGGAAACAAAGAATGGAACTGCTGCCAACCATCTGGTTCATCGCCATCGCAGTGCTCTGGACCGGGTACCTCTTCCTGGAGGGCTTTGACCTGGGCGTGGGCATGCTGATGAAGCTGTTCGCCCGGAACAACACCGAACGCCGCGTCCTGCTCAACACCGTGGGCCCGGTGTGGGACGGCAACGAGGTGTGGCTCCTGACCGCCGGCGGTGCCACCTTCGCTGCCTTCCCGCTCTGGTACGCCTCGCTGTTCTCCGCCCTGTACCTGCCGCTGCTGGTGGTCCTGGTGGCACTGATCTTCCGTGCCGTGGCCTTCGAATACCGCGGCAAGGTGGACACCGAGCAATGGCGGGCCCGGTGGGACTGGGCCATTGCCCTGGGCTCCTTCTTCGCGGCCTTCGGCGTGGGGGCTGCGCTTGCCCTGACCACCACCGGCCTTCCCCTGAACGCCAACGGCGACCGCGAGGGCGGCCCGTTCGCGTGGTTCAACGGCTACGCGGTCCTCGGCGGACTCGCCGTCGTCGGCTTCGCGCTGGTCCATGCCCTGGCCTTCCTTGCCCTGAAGACCGACGGCGAGGTCCGCCACCGTGCCCGCACCTGGTTTGTCCGGCTGCTCCCCGTCCTGCTCCTGCCCATCGCGGCGTGGGCGGTGACGGTGCAGGTCCTCGAAGGAAAGCCCTGGACCTGGGCGCTGGTCCTGCTGGCAGTAGCCGCGGCAGCCACAGCCTGGTCGATGGCCCGGAAAGGTGCGGAGGGAAAGGCGTTTGTGGCCCTGGGAGCGTTCCTGGCCCTGGGCTCCGCGTCCATCTTCGGGGCGGCGTTCCCGGTGGTGCTGCCTTCCACCCTGAATGAGGCCTTTGACCTCACCATTTCCAACGCCTCATCCTCGGACTACACTCTGGGCCTCATGAGCGCAGTGGCCGCGTTTGGACTCCCGCTGGTCATCGCCTACCAGGCGTGGACCTACTGGGTCTTCCGGAGACGCGTCAGTGCTGCCCACATCCCGGAGGCCCACAGCTTCCTGCCGGCAATCGCCGCCAAGGCTTTCACCAACAAAGGCTGACATGCGCCCCACCTTCCCGCCCGGCCCGGCCACCCGTTCCGCCATCTACTGGCTGGGACTCCTCGCCGCCCTCAAGGCGCTCTCCCTGGTGCTGATCGGCCAGGCGGTAGCGTCGGTGCTCGCCGGCCTGGTGGCGGGGAACCCGGCGTGGGCGGAGCAGATCGCCGCCGGTATGGCTGGCGTGGTCCTCCGTTCGGTGACCGTGTGGGGACAGGCCGTTGCGGCCCGCCGGGCAGCCCTGGGCATCAAGGAGGAACTCCGCGCCGGGCTGCTGGACAGGGCACTGCGCAACGGCGTCCGTGGCACGGGACCGGCCGACGGCGGACTGGCCGTGCTGGCCACCCGCGGACTGGACGCGCTGGACAGCTACTACACGCAGTTCCTGCCCGCCCTGGTGAACTGCGCCGCGGTTCCACTGCTGGTGGGTGCGCGGATCCTTTTCGCTGACTGGGTTTCCGCGGTGGTCATCGTCCTGACCGTTCCGCTGGTGCCTCTGTTCATGGTGCTGATCGGCCGGTACACCGAGGACAATGTCCGCGAAGCACAGGCCGCCCTGGCCCGGCTCTCCACCCACATGCTGGAGCTGGCCAAGGGGCTTCCCGTGCTGGTGGGCCTCGGACGTGCCTCCGCCCAGCGCAAAGCACTCGAGGAGATCTCCGAGGAATACCGGTCCCGCACCATGGGAACCTTGCGGACCGCATTCCTCTCCGCCCTGGCGCTGGAACTGATCGCCACCATCTCCGTTGCCGTGGTGGCCGTGTTCATCGGCGTCCGGCTGGTGCACGGCGACATGCCGCTGGAAGCCGGACTGCTGGCCCTGATCCTGACGCCGGACTGCTACCTGCCTTTGCGCGAGCTTGGCACCGCCCACCACGCCAGCGACGACGGCAGGGTGGCGCTCGCTGAAACCACCGCCGTCACCGGGGCGCCCGAGCCGCAGCCGCTGCCCGCAGCCCGCGCCGGCCGGCCAGGTGCCCCCATCACCGTCGCGGCACTCACGGTGAGTTACGACGGAAGGCCGCAGCCCGCCGTCGGCCCGCTCACGTTCACCGCGCCGCAAAGCCGGATCACCGCCCTGGACGGCCCGAGCGGAGCCGGCAAGAGCACCGTTCTGGGTGTCTTGGCGGGGACCATCGGGCATGGAGCGGGTACTTCCGTCAGCGGCACCATCTCCGGCCTGGACCGGCACCACATCGCCTGGGTCCCGCAGCACCCGGTGATGGTGGCGGAAACGGTCCTCGACGAGGTTGTGCTGTACCTGACCGGTAAGACGGGCATAGAGGCCAACCGTCCCCGCCGGCACGCTGCCGAGGCAGCCGCCCGAGTCTGCCTGGCGCGGGCAGCGGCCGCCCATCTTGCCGGCAAGCACCCGGCAGAGCTCAGTCCCGGCGAACTGCGCCGCGTGGCGCTGGCCCGCGGGCTGGCCCGGATCGAGGCCGGCGCCACGGTGCTCCTGCTGGATGAACCCACTGCGCATCTTGACGATGAGTCGGCGATGCTCGTGGAGGACACCATCAGGAACCTCCGCGGGCAGGTGACGGTCATCCTGGTAGCCCACGAGGAACGCACGCGGGCGCTCGCCGAACACCTCGTGCCCGTGGCCGGAAGCGGCCTCACATCCCCGGCTCCTGCGGCAGCGGTGCACGCCGGCCCGACAGCTGATCCGAGCAGCAGCGCGGCAGCGGTCTCCGCGAAAGCCCGGCCGGATGCGGCGGAACCCCTGGCGGACAACGCGGAGCAGGTCAGCGCCACCCAAACCAGTGCCAGCCAAGCCAGCCCCGTGCACCTGCTGTCCGCACTCCTGGCGCCCGTGCGGGGCAAGTTTGCCGCCGCAGCAGTGGTGGGAACCCTGGCGGCGGTCTTCGCCGTGGCCCTGTCCGGCCTGTCCGGCTGGCTCATTATCCGCGCCGCCGGGCAGCCGCCCATCCTGTACCTGCTGACCGCGATCGTTGGCGTGCGGTTCTTCGGGATCGGCCGGGCGGTGCTGCGGTACTGCGAACGGTTGCTCTTACACGATGCCGTGTTCGCGGCGCTGACCCGGCTCCGGGGCCGGCTCTGGGAGTCGCTGAGCCGGCGGGCGCTGCCGCTGCGTCGCCTGCTGCAGGGCGGCAACGTCCTGGGAACGGTGATTGACGACGTCGAAACCGTCCGCGATCTCCTGCCGCGCGTGGTCCTGCCCCCGGTCACGGCGCTGGCAGTGGCTGCGCTGGCCCTCGTCACCACGTCGGTGCTGGTGCCTGCCGCGCTTCCGGCCGTGCTCGGTGCCTGCGCGGTGAGCCTCCTGCTCGCCCCCGCAGCAGCACTCTGGGGCGACCGCAAGTCCGCCACCGCTGAGCAGCTCCTCCGCGCCGGTGTCCTGCGGCGTGTGGCGGCAGCCCTTGACGCCCGTGCTGACCTGCACGCGAACGCCGCAGCTCCCCGCGTCCTGGATGCCCTCCGCGCCCAGGACCGCAACGCCACCAAAGCTTCCCAGCGGTCAGCCTGGGCGGACGGCCTGGGCCAGGCCCTCACCACGGCTGCCTGCGCAAGCGCCGCGCTCGGAGCCGCCTGGCTGGCGGGCCCGGCCGTGCTCGCTGGCCAGCTTGCGCCGGAAACAGCAGCAGTGGTGGTCTTGCTGCTCCTCGCGCTGGTGGAACCTTTTGCGGCGATGACGACGGCGGTACGCCAGTTCCCGGCGCTGCGGACAGTCATGGCGCGGGTGGCGGAGTCGGGCGCCCTGGACGACGCGTCCGGCAGCGGCGACGGTGATGGACTTCAGACTGTTCCTGCCCGCCCGGGCGGTCGGCCCGGCGTCGAACTGGCCGGCCTGTCAGCGGCCTGGCCGGGCGGTGCACCCGTGTTCGCCGGGCTGGACGCCGTGGCCCAACCCGGGCGGTGGCTGGCCGTCACCGGCCCGTCGGGGTCGGGAAAGTCCACCCTGCTGTCAGTCCTGCTGGGATTCCTTCCCGTGGCCGCAGGGCGGATCGGCGTAACTGGCCGCGCCGCGTGGTGCCCGCAGGAAGCACACCTGTTTGATTCGACGATCCGCGGCAACCTCCTGCTCGGGAAGCCCGGCAACGAAACAACCGACGACGAAGATCAGGCAGATGCCCGGCTGCTGGAGGTGCTCGCGTCGGTGGGCCTCACCGGCCTGCTGGAGCGGTTGCCGGCAGGCCTGGATACGAGGATCGGGCCGGGCGGGGCGTTCCTGAGCGGCGGGGAGCGCCAGCGCCTGGCCGTTGCCCGCACCCTGATGACCGGTGCCGAGGTGATCCTGCTGGATGAGCCCACCGCGCACCTGGATGCGGAGTCGGCCCGGGCCATGCTGGCGGATCTCCGGCAGGGACTGCGCCACCGCACCGTGGTGCTGGTGACGCACAACCCGGCAGATATCCGGCCCGAGGATGCCCGCCTGGTGCTGGCGGCCGGTTCGGAAAACCCGGGGTCAGAGGACCCACGAGCAAAGGGCTCCGCTTCAGGAACCGCTGGTGGACACCTGGTGCCGTCCTATGCGGGGGATCAGCCGTCCACGTCGTGAAGGTGGTGGACCACGTCGTGCAGGAAGTACTGGGACAGCGTCAAGACCGTGAATTCGGAGCCGTTGCTGCGCAGCCCTTTGCGGCCCCACTCTGACTCCCGCACGGCGGCAAAGGACTCGGCGGCCTGCTTGCCTTCCGCCGTCAGTTCGGCGCTGACAACGGCCGGATCGGCGTTGGCGTAGTCCTTGTCGACGGCCGTCTGGTCCTGGTCCCAGTTCTCGAACCGGGCGTCGTCTGAATCCAGCATCAGGTTCAGCCGCTGGTCGAACAGGCTGAACACGTCCCGGACGTGGCAGGCGTACTCCAGCGCTGACCACGTGTGGTCATCCGGGCGCTCGGCCACGCCAGGGCGGCGGAGAACGGCGCGCCAGCGCGGCAGCATGCTTTCGATTGTCCCGGGCACCGTGGAGGGCGTGGTGGTGGAGGCGTCGAACGAGCATTCCGGGCAGGGACGGGTCAGGACCCAGGTCCAGTCCTTTTCATCAGGAACGATAGGCATGGAAGCAGTCTAAGCGGGATCGGGCCAGGCCATCGCTGGGCCCACCACATCCACCGGCTGGGACAGCGGGACACCCGAACCGTCACGCCGGCCGTGCTCCTGGGGAAGGGACCGCGCCACGCCGGCGGCGGACGAAGCCTTGGCCGGGCCATGGCCGGCCCACGCCAGCAGGAGGATGTCCTCACCCTTCAGGAACCGGTGCGCGCGGACGCCCGCCGTGGCGCGTCCCTTGGCCGGGTATTCGGAGAACGCCGTCACCTTGGCGGTGCCTGGAGCAGTTCCCGGCAGGGCGCCTGTGGTGCCGGCGATGGTCACCACCACGGCCGCTTCATCCTTGGGGTGGATCGCGCCGAAGAACAAGACCTTGTCACCCGCGGCGAGTTTGATGCCGGCCATTCCACCGGCCGACCGGCCCTGCGTCCGCACGGCGGCAGCCCCGAACTTGAGCAGCTGGGCCTGGCTGGTGAGGAACACCAGTTCGGCGTCGTCCTCGCCGGCAGGCGCCACGCCCACCACGAAGTCCTTGTCCTTGAGCGAAATGATTTCCCAGTCCTCGCGGTTCAGAGGGTAGTCCGGCTGGACCCGCTTCACCACGCCCTGCCCGGTGCCGATGGCCAGGACTTCATCCAGCCGGGCGAAGGCCACCAGGGATTCCCCTTTCTGCAGGGTGATGAAGTCCTTCGCCGGGACACCGCCGGCAAGGTTGGGCAGGCCGGAAACAGGGGGCAGGACCGGCATGTCCATCACCTGCAGGCGGAGCATGCGCCCGGAGGAGGTAACGGCGGCAATCTCGCCGCGTGCCGACGTCTTCACTACCGAGGTAAACACATCGTGCTTGCTCCGGGGCCCGGCTTCTGCCAGGGGCTCCTGGTTGCTGGTGCGGGCGATCTGGCCGGAGGCGGTGAGGATGGCCCAGCAGGGATCGTCGGCGATCTCAAGTGCCAGGGGCACCGCCTTGCCCTTCTTGCCCGGGGCCGCGAGTTCGGCGGCCACGGTGGGGGAGACGGCTTCGGATTCGAGCAGGAGGGTGCGGCGCGGGGTCCCGTGCTCCTCCGCGATGGCGCCGAGTTCGTCAGAGACCAGCGTGCGCAGCCGCTCGTCCGAGGCGAGGATGGCTTCCAGTTCCGCGATCTCGCGGCGCAGCTCGTCCTGTTCCTTCTCCAGCTCGATCCGGGAGTACTTGGTCAGCTGGCGGAGGCGCAGTTCCAGGATGTAGTTGGCCTGGATTTCGGTGAGGTCGTAGATGGACATCAGGCGGGCGCGGGCGGCGGCAGCTTCATCCGAGGAGCGGATGATCTGGATGACCTCGTCGATGTCCACGATGGCGATGAGCAGGCCCTCCACCAGGTGGAGGCGGTCCTTCTTCTTCCCCAGCCGGTACGCCGTGCGCCGGCGCACCACGTCGATCCGGTGGTTCACGTAGACAGTCAGCAGCTGCACCAGGCCCAGGGTCTGCGGCTGGCCATCCACCAGGGTCACGTTGTTGATGCCGAAGGAATCCTCCATCGGCGAGTAGCGGTAGAGCTGCTGGAGCACGGCGTTGGGGTTGAAGCCGTTCTTGAGTTCGATCACCAGCCGCAGCCCGTGCTTGCGGTCCGTCAGGTCGACGATGTCGCTGATGCCGGTCAGCTTCTTGGCGTTGACGGCGTCCTTGATCTTTTCGATGACCTTTTCGGGACCCACCATGTAGGGCAGTTCCGTGACCACCAGGCCCGTCCGGCGGGCCGACAGCTGCTCGACCTCCACCTTGGCGCGGGTCTTGAAGGATCCGCGACCGGTGGCGTAGGCATCGCGGATGCCGTCCAGCCCCACGATCCGGCCGCCGCTGGGCAGGTCCGGGCCGGGGACGAACCGCATGAGGTCATCCAGGGTGGCGTCCGGGTTGGCAATCAGGTGCCGGGCGGCGGAGATGACTTCCACCAGGTTGTGCGGGGCCATGTTGGTGGCCATGCCGACGGCGATGCCCGTGGCACCGTTGACCAGCAGGTTGGGGAACGCGGCGGGGAGGACTTCCGGCTGGGTCAGCTGGTTGTCGTAGTTGGGGACAAAGTCCACCACGTCCTCATCGAGGTGGTCGGTGAGGGTGAGGGCGGCGGCAGCCATGCGGGCTTCGGTGTAGCGCGGGGCCGCCGGGCCGTCGTCGAGCGAGCCGAAGTTGCCGTGCCCGTCGATCAGCGGCAGCCGCAGGGAGAAGTCCTGGGCCATGCGCACCATGGCGTCGTAAATGGCGGTGTCGCCGTGCGGGTGCAGCTTTCCCATGACCTCGCCCACCACGCGGGCGCTCTTGACGTGGCCGCGGTCGGGGCGCAGGCCCATGTCGCTCATCATGTAGAGGATGCGCCGCTGCACGGGTTTCAGGCCGTCCCGGGCGTCCGGAAGCGCGCGGGAGTAGATCACCGAATACGCGTACTCCAGGAAGGAGCCTTCCATTTCGGAGGTCACATCGATGTCCACGATGTTCTCCGTGTAGGGCGTGCTGTCTTCCACAGCGGGGGTGGAACTTTGGCGGCGGGCCATGGGGGTTGGTAAATCCTTCTGGGTACTGAGCAGCGAACGGGGGTGTGCTGCCATAGTTTTTGGCTAGGCTAAGCCTATGGTGGATCAGCCCGGGGACGGCGAATATCCGGAACATTGGGAAGCCGATGTCGTACTGCGTGACGGCGGAACGGCCCACCTGAGGCCAATCCACCCGTCCGACGCCGATGCCGTCCAGGCCTTCCATATCGGGCAGTCGCAGGACTCAATCTACATGCGCTTCTTCGCGTTCAAAGCCAGGTTGTCCAGTAAAGAGCTTAAGCGCTTCACGGAGGTTGACTACAAAGACCGGGTGGCTTTTGTGATCACCATCCGCGGCGAAATTGTCGGCATTGGCCGGTATGACCGGCTCGATGACCCCACCGAGGCCGAGGTGGCATTCAACATTTCCGACGCCCATCAGGGGCGGGGGATCGGCTCCATCCTGCTGGAACACCTGGCCGCGGCCGCCCACGAAAACGGGATCCGGCGGTTCAGCGCCGAGGTGCTGCCGGAGAACCGGAAGATGCTGATGGTGTTCTCCGACGCCGGGTACGACGTCCGGCGGCATTTCGACGACGGTGTGGTCAGCCTCGAGTTCAACATCGATCCCACCGAGAAGTCGCGGGCGGTGATGGAATCCCGCGAGCACCGTGCCGAGGCGAGGAGCGTGCGGGACCTGCTGACGCCGTCGTCCATTGCCGTCATCGGTGCCAGCCGCAAATGGGGCACGGTGGGATACCAGCTGCTGGAGCACATCATCGAAGGCGGGTTCCGCGGCCCGGTCTACGCGATCAACCCCGAAGCGCTGGAGCTTGCCGGCATGCTGTCCTTCGGCAAACTGTCCGAGGTTCCGGAGCCCGTCCAGCTTGCCGTCGTGGCCGTGCCCTATGAGGAAGTGCCCGCCGTGGTGGCGGACTGTGCAGCCGCGGGCGTCAGGGGACTTGTGGTGGCGTCGGCAGGCTTCGCGGACGACGGCGAACGCGGCCTTCTGCGCCAGCGTGACCTCGTGCGGCAGGCGAGGGCCAGCGGCATGCGCGTGATTGGGCCGGCCTCCCTGGGCATCGTGAACACCAACCCGGACGTGTCCCTGAACGCCTCCATGGCGCCTACGCTGCCGCTGCGCGGGGGACTGGGACTGTTCAGCCAGTCAGCGGCGATTGGTGTCTCGCTCTACGCTGCCTCGAGCCGGCGCCGGCTGGGGCTCTCCACCTTCCTGTCAGCGGGGAACCGGGCCGATGTTTCGGGCAACGACATGATGCAGTACTGGGAAGACGATCCCGACACGGCCGCCGTCGGCCTTTACCTTGAATCGATTGGCAACCCGCGCAAGTTTTCCCGGCTCGCACGGCGGCTGGCCCGCACCCGCCCGGTGATCGTGGCGAAGTCCGACGCCATGGGGCTGCGGCTGCCGCCGGGGCATGCAGTCCGCACCACCCAAGCGCCTTCCGGGGCGCTGGACGCCATGCTGCGCCAGTCCGGAGTGATCCGGGTGGAAACCATCGAGCAATTGATGGACGTGGCGCAGGTGGTGTCCGGCCAGCCCCTTCCGCTGGGGCCGGGACTCGCGATCTTCAGCAACTCGCACGCGCTGGGCAATGTGGTGGCGGACAGCGCCTCGTCCCAAGGGCTCACCGTCGAAGAACTGGTGACGGGCGTGGATCTCGACGCCGGGCAGTCGGTTGCGCTGCCTGCCCTGCGCGCCAGCCTGCTCAAGGTGCTGGAGCAGGACGATGTCCACTCGGCGGTGGCCGCGCTCCTGCCCGCGCGGGGACTGACCGTGGACAGCATCGCCGAAATACTGGCCGAGTGTTCGGCCATAGCCGGCAAGCCCGTGGTGGCGGCGTTCACCGGCATCCTGGACGCGTCGATTTACGTGGAGGGAATGGTGGGTTCGCCGGAACGCGCCGTGCCTTGCTTCTCCAATCCGGGTGCTGCGGTGGCCGCGCTCGCTGCTGTGGCCAGGTACTCGGAATGGGTGTCCCGGGACCAGGGCCATTTTGTGGAGCCGGACGGCTGCAGCCCGGAGCTCGCGCGGACCGAACTCGAAGCCCTGCTGCGGGACGTTAAGGGCGAGCAGCTCAAACGCCTGGATCCTGCAGCCACCGCCTCCTTGCTGGGCCACTACGGCATCACGGTGCTGCCGTCCGTGGGCTTTGACACTCCGGATGAGGCGGTGGAGGCGGCGGAATCGCTGGGCTGGCCGGTGGTGTTGAAGACCACCGATCCTGCCTTGCGGCACCGGCTTGACCTCGGCGGCGTGCGTTTGGACATCCAGGATGCCGATTCGCTGCGGCAGAACGTGCTGCAGATGCGGCGGGTCCTGTCCAACTATGGCGACCCCGCGCTGGAAGTGCAGAGCATGGCCCCGGTTGGCCAGGCGTGCACGTTCCGGGCCATTGAGGACCCGCTGCTGGGGCCGGTTATCTCGTTCGGGCTCGCCGGGGACGCCGTGAACCTGCTGGACGACTGGTCGCACCGGGTGCCGCCATTGTCCGCGGCGGACGTGGTCGACTTCATCCGCGGCCCGCGTGCGTCGCGGAAGCTGTTCGGTTACCAGGGCCTGCCGGCTGTGGATGTGGCTGCGCTGGAGGACCTGGCCGGCCGGCTTGCCTGGCTGAAGGACAACCACCCCGAAATTGCCCTGGTGGAATTCAATCCGGTCCTGTGCGGCACGTCGGGTTTGACCATCCTTGCGGCGGACATCCGGATCGGCAACCCCGCCCAGCGCACGGACAGCGCGCGCCGGGCCATGCTGGGCTGACGCGGTTAGCAAGAGTCCGGCCGATCTGTGAAAATGGGGTAATGAGCTCACAGCCTCCCGCTTCGGCGCCCGAAACGCCCGGCAACGAAACCCAGGCAGTCCGCCACCACAGCTCACACAGCCACACCGCGCAAGGCCAGAGCCTGGAAGGTGCCCTGCAGAAGGCCGGCTTTTACCCCCGCCTCGTGGCAGATGTTGTGGATGACGCCCTGGACGGCCGAGACTGCGTGGCGCACCTGGTGCACCTGGAGACCCACTTCGACCGTGCCGAAGTCCGCCGCCACATTACGGTGCTGGTACTGACCGCGGACATGCTGGTCATCACCCACGTCGATGACCAGCAGCTTGATGAAGCCGGCGAACAGATTGTGGCCCAGATTTCCACTGAATCCGTCCCCGTGGCCCAGATCCGCTCCGTGGTGCTCAGCTACATGTACTCGCAGCCGCAGAACTATAAGCCTTCCGACCCCGTCCGCGAAGTCACCTTGTCCATTGCGTGGTCCGGCGGGCAGCGCCTGGATATGGGACCCGCCAGTTGCGGCGACCCCCAGTGCGAAGCAGACCACGGCTACAGCGGCACCATTGCGCAGGAAGACATTGTGTTGCGGATCAGCGCCGAGGCGGACGGGCTGCAGGCAGTCCAGGACGCCAAGCTCTTTGCCCGGGCACTTCGGGCCGTGAACACAGGGTCGCCGGCCCCGCAGCCGCACGTCCAGTCAATGCCGCCGCGGCCACGGGCCGGTGTTTTCGGCAACCGCCTCAGCCGCGGGCACCAGCAGCGCTGATGCCCGAAGACCGCCAGCCGACAGATATCGTTCCGCCCGCCCGGCCAGGCCTCGAGTTTGTTATGCCGCCGGCCCCCGCATACGGGCAGCGTTCCATTGCCGAGGTGCTCACGAGCGCCGCGGCCAGCCTGGGTTTGGACGGGTTCGCCAACACGCTCGGCCTTCCGGCAGCCTCGCGGGTGTGCGTGGTCCTCGCCGACGGGCTGGGCCGGAATCTGCTGAAGCAGAAATCCGCCCACACGCCGTTCCTGCGCTCCGTGATGCAGGCCGGGCAGGGCGAGGTTCCCGTCTGGCTCGATTCCACCTTTCCGTCCACCACCGCAGCTGCCTTATCCAGCTTCGGCACCGGACAGGCTCCGGGCCAGCACGGCATGGTGGGCTACGACGTCCTCGATCCGCGGCAGGACAAGGTGGTCAACCTGCTGGGGAACTGGGATCCCGGCGTCGATCCCGCCGCCTGGCAGCCGTTTCCCACCGTGCTCGAGCGCGCTGCGGAGCATGTGGATGTCACCACGGTGAGCCTGCCGCAGTTCGCGGATTCCCCCATGACCCGCGCCGCCCTGCGGGGCGGCCGGCATATTTCCGGAGTCACTTCGCATGCCCGCACGGCCTCCGCAGCCGAGGCCATGGCCTCTGCGGGTCCGTCGCTGATGTACTTCTACGTGAACGAGCTGGACAAAGCCGGGCACCGGTACGGCTGCCAGTCCGAGCAATGGGAGCACCAGTTCGAAGAGCTCGACGCCACCGTGAAGCGCCTGAGTAATACCTTGCCCGCAGGCACCTCTATCCTGCTCACGGCGGACCACGGCATGCTGGATGTCCCCGAGCAGCAACGGATCGACTACTCCGCCGAACCTGCGCTGCTGGAAGGGGTCCGGCACACGGCCGGCGAACCGAGGATGGTCCACCTTTACCTTGAAAATGGAACCGGCCCGGACGTCCGGGACCGGCTGCTCGCGGCGTGGCGGGCGCGTTTCGGTGACCGGATCTGGGCCTTCACCAGGGAGGACGCCATTGCGGCGGGCCTCTTCGGTACGGTGCGTCCCGCCGTCGAAGGCAGGATCGGTGACGTGATGATCGCCGCGCGGGATCCGCTGGCGCTGTACGACACCCGCCGTGTCCGTCCCGCAGCCATGGAAGTGGTAGGCCAGCACGGTTCCTTGACCAAGGCTGAGCGGGAGGTCCCCCTGCTCTGCTTCCCAGCCGGCGGCAGGAGCCCCCGGCGTGGCTGAACTGGTCTTTTTCTCCGGCACCATGGACTGCGGAAAGTCCACCCTGGCCCTGCAGATGGACCACAACCACCGCGCCAGGGGACGCGGCGGCGTACGGTTCAGCCGGAACGACCGCGCCGGGGAATCGCGGATCTCCAGCCGCCTGGGCCTGCAGACCGATGCCGTGGAGGTGCTGGACAGCACGGACTTCTGGGAGGAAGTCATGCTGCGCCGCACCCAGGGGCAGCGCATCGATTATCTGATTTGTGACGAGGCCCAGTTCTACACGCCGGAGCAGGTGGAACAGCTGGCGAAGGTGGTGGACGAGATTGACGTGGACGTCTTCGCGTTCGGCATCACAGCAGACTTCCGCACCAGACTGTTTCCGGGCTCCCAGCGGCTCGTGGAGTTGGCGGACAGGGTGCAGGTCCTGCAGGTGGAGGCACTGTGCTGGTGCGGCCGCCGCGCCACGCACAATGCCAGGACGGTCGACGGCGTGATGGTCACCGAGGGCGCGCAGGTGGTGGTTGGTGATGTGGACATGGCGATGGACGGCGCCCCTGGAACGGCTGAGCTGGACCATGATCCGGTGGTGGGATACGAGACGCTGTGCCGCCGGCATTACATGCGGCGGGTGACTGCCCACGGGGCCGCCCTGATGGGCCGGCAGGATCCGTTGCTGCCGTTCGAGGTTGATGCGTGCTTGTGGCGTGGGTCAGGCGGTACTGGGGTATCAGGGGCTTAGGCTCGGCCTGACTCTCCGCGGCGACGCCACATGGCGCTGCTGCGCTTCGGCGCCGGACCCTATTGCCGCTTGCTGCTCCTTCGTCGCTATGACGCAAGCTACACAAATGACCCCGGCGCCTACGCTGGGTGCCCGGCCTCTGAGCGCCTACTCGCTGCGCGTGCCGAACACAATCTCGTCCCAGGACGGAACGCTCGAACGCTTTGGCCTGCCCGGCTGGCGCTCGGGTGCGCCGGTTTCCGGGAGCTGGCCGGTAACGGGGGAGCTGTCGTCGGGCCGGGGAGCCGGACGCCGCGGGTTGTTGCCCAGTAACTCGTTCAGGCCAGCGCCACTGGAGGGATTGACGCTTTCAGAAGAGGCAGCGGCGCTCCCGCCAGCCTTACTGCTGCCTTCGTCCCCGGAAACCTGCCCCTGAGTGCCGCCCGAGGGCCGCTGGGGGGAGGCCACAATGGTGATCTCGCGGGTTTGGGTGCTTACGCCGTCGTGCAGTTTGAGGGCATCTTCCATCGCCTCCCGGTGCGGAGGTATGAGGCTGAGCCGCGACAACATGGAAGGCCTGGCATCCCGTCGCCGGGTGAAGGAGTTGGCCTGGGCGGCTGGAGTTTCGGGGTTTTCCTCCGGCGACTCGTCGGCATGCTCCTCAGCCTCGGGGATGACCTCCGACGGCCTGGGATGGGCAGCGGGGACACCATGGGTCAGCAGCAGCGCCAGGGCGTCGTCCGAATCCTCGTCCACACCCAGCCGCTGGCCGCGGCGGGACCGCAGCATGTCCAAAAGTCCATCCGATTCCTTGCCGTCGGGTTGGCCCTCGGCGCCCGGCGACGGGCGGGTGGAATCGGCGTCGGTTTCAAAGTCGAAGGGGCGGTCGGTGACGGCGGAGAGCCTTCGGGCCGGAACGGGCCCGTCCAGGGGCTCGAGCTCGCTGAGCTGCTGGGCCCAACGGTTGGCATTGTGCAGCGACTTCCGGGTAGGACTGAATGTCCAAAGTGCTGGCGGTTCTTCACCGATCCCGGCTTTTCCACCGGTGTTTGCCTCGAAACTGGCCGATACTGTCCACGTGCCATCCTGGCGCCGCCAGGAATCCCACTCCACGGAGGAGGGGTCGATGCCGTGGGCAGAAAGCCTGTGGGCGACCATGTCATCCAAGGTGGCCGGATTGTCGCCGAACGCGGACCGGTAGATGTCGTGGCCGGGCGAAGGGGAAGCCACTTCCACCTTGCGGGCCTGCTGGGCCACGTACTCGCGTTCCGCCAGTACGGGTCCCTCGTAGCGTTCCACTTTTGCAAGCGGGAGGCCGGACAGCTCGGCCACCTCCGCAGCCGTGGCGCCGGCCCGGATACGGGCCTGGATGTCCCTCGGGGACAGGGGAATGGCGGGCCGCTCGGCAGCAGGCCTGGGAGCAGGCCTGCTTGCGGTCCTCAGCGCTTCATCGATCGGCAGCTGGAACATCTCGCCGCCGGCCCCGCTCAACAGGAGATGCGTCCCGTCGTCGTGTACGCCTACAAGCCGTAGATCCTGCATACAAATCCTCCACCCTGGCATTACTATCAACCGAAACTCTGCCACCCGGTGAACCGGTTTTGGGTCAAGGGGCAGGGCGCGCCGCAATATTCCGGCTCCCCGCTGTGCCGGGGAGCTGCAACTGGCAAAGCCACTGGTCTTCCATACGGACTCCAACACGACGGCTGCAGCCTTGGAATGTGTTGGGCAGCAAGCGCAGGCAGTACGACGACGGGACTGGCACCTGCAGTCGGCGTCACTTATGCGCCAGGGCAGGCAGTGCGGGTCACCTGCGTGCCAAGGCCGCCGTGAGTTTGTCCGGATGCCGCGAGGAGGTCAGCCAATACGGGGTCTGGTCCGACGGATCCGCGATCTGGATCTTGACCACGGGGTCAATCCAGCCCCGGATGCACAGGTAGGCCAATCCGTTGAGCCGGGTTCCGCGTTCTGCCGTGGCCTCCTCTTTCCGGAACGCCTCCACTGCACCCACAAAACGCCGTTCAATCCTGGCCCGGCCCACGGTCAGCGAATCGTCAGTCACCACAATGGCCGGGGTGGACAGGACCAGGAGGATGGCGATGATTGCGAAGAGCACCGCTGCGGCCGTGTATCCCGCCGTTATGCTGATGGGCGCGAACACCAGGATGCCGGCCCCCGCGACACCGGCCGAGATGATCCAGATCCACACGTTGGGCCACAGCTTCTCCCGATAGATCACCGGCGCCCCTGGGGAAGGTATCTCGGGCACGGGCGCAGGGGAGGTTGATTCGGGCATAAGCCAAGCTTTCCATTTTTGCCCGGCTATTTCACCTTGGCTCAACCCGGCTGTTTCCCTTGCAGGCAACCCTTCGAGCACCGGTACCCCGTGAGGAGCGAAACCCCCGCCGGTACCGCGCTCCCGGCCGGTGGACCTAGGACTGATTTGGGGGCGCGGGTTAGAGTGAGTGACTGTGACTGATCATCCCGCCACAGTAGACACGTTCCCTGACGAAGCCGCCGCAGCCGGGTCCGCGGTTCCGGCCGCCCTCGGCGTTCCCACCCTGCAGGTCCAGCTGAAGATGCTCGACCCGGAGCTTGAGGCGCCGTCCTATGCCCACCCGGGCGACGCCGGTGCGGACCTCCGTGCACGCGAGGATGTTGTCCTGAAGCCGGGGGAGCGGAGACTTGTCCCCACGGGCGTGGCCATCGCCCTCCCTGACGGCTTCGTTGCGCTGATCCACCCCCGCTCGGGCCTGGCCACCAAACACGGCCTCACCATCGTGAACGCTCCGGGAACGGTGGATGCGGGCTACCGCGGTGAAATCTCCGTCACCCTGCTGAACACCGATGCGACGCAGAGCATC
The DNA here is from genome assembly GCF_030209335.1 of Pseudarthrobacter sp. fls2-241-R2A-168. Taxonomy (NCBI): domain Bacteria; kingdom Bacillati; phylum Actinomycetota; class Actinomycetes; order Micrococcales; family Micrococcaceae; genus Pseudarthrobacter; species Pseudarthrobacter sp. fls2-241-R2A-168. The sequence continues at coordinate 75,518 of NZ_JARVSG010000015.1, read as the reverse complement.
GAGCTGCGCCGCGGCGATAGAATTGCCCAGATGGTCATTCAGCGTGTTGAGTACGCGCAGTTCGTCGCTGTCGACGAATTGAGCGGGTCCGTGCGTGGCTCGGGAGGATTCGGTTCCACGGGCGGCTTCAACGTGCCAGGCGCCTGAACCTTTTTCTTCCCCCCAGCCGTTCCCAGGTCAGGAATGTTTCCTGCCGGACGGCCGTAAAGCACCACGGCGGGACCCCCACGGGCCAGCCCGGCAACCAACTAAGGAGACACCCAAATGGTCTTTGGGCTCGGCAGGAAAGCCAAGAAGGAACAAGCAGCCGAACCGGATGAACTGTTGCCTGCCGCGGAGACCTCGCAGGAGGCGAGGGACAGTTCCGGACACCGTGCGGACGGCCCGTTCGATGATTCAGAAATCAGCAGCCGTGACGGTTACGTTGACCTGGGCGCGCTCCTGATCACCCCCAGTGAAGGGCTCCAGCTCCGGCTCGAGGTGGAAGAAGCGACGCAGCGCGTCGTCGCGGTCACCATGGACCTGAACGGTTCCAGCCTCCAGCTCCAGGCGTTCGCTGCCCCCAAGAGCGAGGGCCTCTGGGACGAGATCCGGGAACAAATCGGCCAGTCCGTCGGTGTCCAGGGCGGCCAGGTGGAGGAGATCGACGGTCCCTTCGGCACCGAGCTCGTGGCGAAACTGCCCGCAGGCCTGCCGGACGGGAGCCAGGGCTACCGGGTGGCCCGCTTCATTGGCGTGGACGGCCCCCGCTGGTTCCTGCGCGGCGTCCTGGGCGGTGCCGCAGCACTGGAACGGCCCGCCGCGGAACCCCTCGAAGCACTGTTCCGGCAGGTAGTGGTGATCCGGGGAGACAACCCGATGCCGCCGCGCGATCTGCTGCAGCTGCGCCTGCCCAAGGACGCTACCCCGACGCCGCCGCCAGGCGCGGCAGCACGTCCGGAACCATCACTGCAGGAACCTGAACGTGGTCCTGAAATCACCCAGATTGGCTGATATCGCATCAGGTGGAGCCCCGCTTGGCGACAGCGGAGATGTTCCCCTCAGCCAGTTGCCGGTCAAGGGACGCGTTGTGTGCCGCGGGTGGATCGAATCGGTCACCTACGTTCCAACCGACCGGACCGCGGAGTTCAGCGCCATGGTCTCCGACACCGATGCCCGCCACCGCACCGCCGGCGCCGCTGCAGGACAGCCCGCCAGGCTGCGCGTGGTATGGCTGGGACGGCGGCGCGTACCCGGTATCGACGCCGGCACCGAGGTGCGGCTGGAAGGAATGCTCTCGGCGGTGCAGGGCCTGCCCACGATGTTCAACCCACGCTACGAAATACTGTCCCGCCAGGAGAATGAATGACCGTGCCCAATCCAGACCCTTCCACCGGACCTGGACCTAGACCCGACGGCCAGCAGGCCGGCCAGGCAAAACCGGAAGAGGGGCGGATCCCTGGCGAGGGAGAGACGCCGTCGCCGATGGCAGGACTTGCTGCCGAATACGCCGCGAAGGCGGGGCTGCACCGCACGCATGACGGACGGGTGGACGTACTGCGCAGCGCCGGCGGAGTCCAGGGTATTGCCGAAAGTATCCTGCCGGGCCTGGTGTTCCTCGTGGCGTACACCATCAGCCGGGACCTCACTGTTTCACTCGTGGCCGCCTTGGCCGCTGCCGCGGCGTTTACCGTGGTCCGGCTGGTGCAGCGGCGCCCCCTGACGCAGGCATTGGCGGGTGTGGTGGGCGTGGGCATTTCCGCCTGGCTGGCGAACACTACCGGCAAGGCTGAGGACTTCTACCTGCCGGGCTTTTTCACCAACGCGGCCTACATCGTGGCCATGGTGATTTCGATCCTGGTCAAGTGGCCCGTGGCCGGGCTGTTGTTCGGGTTCATCCGCAACGAGGGCCTGGACTGGCGCAAGGAACCCGCGCGGCTCAAGGCTTACCGGCTCGGCACCTGGATCATCGTTGCCGTCCTGACGCTCCGGCTTGTGGTCCAGGTACCGCTCTATCTCCTGGGACCCGAGGGGCTGGCCGCCCTCGCCACCACCAGGCTCATTATGGGCGCTCCGCTGTACATCCTGGGCATCTGGGTGGCCTGGCTCATCACCCGGCCGGCACCGGCAAGCACGGGCGCAGAGGACGGCGCAGCCCCAACGGACGCAACAGCCCGCGACTAGCCGTCGAACAGAACTAGCCGTCGAACCCGTCGTCCTCCGGGCTCTGCTGCTCTGCGTGGCCCGTGCCGGCGTCAACCCGCGGCCGCGGCGGTTCCGAGGAATCGGGGGAGAGCAGGGCGCGCAGCTCGTCCTCCGCCGCAATGGTGGTGACAAAGAACAGTTCGTCGCCACCGTCAATAACGTCGTCGCGGCTCGGCGTAATCGGTGCGTGGTCCCGGAGGATGGCCACCAGGGTGGAGTCCTCGGGCCACTGGATGTCGCCCACCGTACTGCCGATAACGTGGGAATCGTGCGGAACGGTGAACTCCACCAGTGAGGACACACCGGTCTGGAGCGTCAGCAGCCGGACGAGGTCGCCAATCTCCACAGCTTCCTCCACCAGCGCCGTCATCAGCTGGGGAGTGTTAACGGCAACGTCCACGCCCCATGAATCGTTGAACATCCAGTCGTTCTTGGGATTGTTCACCCGGCCCACAGTGCGGCCAACGCCGAATTCGGTTTTCGCCAGCAGGGACACCACCAGGTTGACTTTGTCATCACCGGTGGCCGACACCACCACGTCAGCGTCCTCCACCTTGGCGCCCTGCAGCGTACTCAGCTCGCAGGCGTCGCCCACCAGCCAGTGGGCGCCGCGGAGCCCGCTGCGCCCAATGACCTCAGGCTTGAGGTCGATCAGCAGGATTTCGTGCTTGTGCGCCAGGAGTTCCCGGGCGATGGACGACCCGACACTGCCGGCACCCACAATCACAACTTTCACTGGTACTCCTTGGCGGGTGCTTTCGCGAGGATCTGGGCGACCTGGGCGCTGCGGTCAACCTGCAGCATGGCGTGGACGGTATCGCCGTCCTGGTAGGCAGTACCGGCGTCGGGAAGCAATCCTTCGCCGAAACGGGTGAGGTACGCGATCCGGATGGCGGCTGCCTTTTCGATGCTGCTGATCCGGTGGCCGATCCAGCCGGCGTCGAGGTCCAGCTCGGCCAGCACCAGGCGTCCCGAAGGCTCCCGGAAATCGCCCGCCAGGTGCTGTTCGGGAAGGATGCGCCGCAGCACCTGGTCCGCGCTCCAGCGGACCGCCGCCACTGTGGGGATTCCCAGGCGCTGGTAGATTTCGGCCCGGCCGGGATCGTAGATCCTGGCGACAACATGGGGGACATGGAAGGTTTCCCTGGCCACGCGGGTGGCAAGGATGTTGGAATTGTCACCGCTGGAGACTGCGGCGAAGGCGTACGCTTCAGCGACGCCGGCCTGCTTGAGGGTGTCCCGGTCGAACCCCACTCCGGTGACCTTGCGGCCCGTGAAGCCCTGGCGGAGCCTGCGGAAAGCGCGGTCGTCCTGGTCGATGATGGCCACGGAATGCCCGGCGTCTTCAAGGGTGTGCGCCAGCGTGGCCCCCACCCGGCCACATCCCATGATCACGAAATGCGCCACCAGTATCTCCTCTTGTTTCTTTCCGGTTCGTCCTGCCGCTAGAACTCTACCGTCAGGGCCCGGAATGCCGCTGTTCACCGGCCGTCATGACACAGCCCGGGAATCAGACTAGCTTTGTGGGGTGCTGACAATATTCAACGCGGTCAAGCGCGTGCTGGTGGGACGGCCGTTCCGGAACGACCGGATGGCCCACACCCTGCTTCCGAAAAAGATCGCACTTCCGATTTTCGCGTCGGACGCGCTGTCCTCGGTGGCCTACGCGCCGGACGAAATCCTGCTGACCCTGGCCCTGGCCGGCGTCAGCGCCGTGGCGTTCTCGCCGTGGGTTGGTCTGGCCGTGATGGTGGTGCTGCTGACGGTGGTGGCCTCATACCGGCAGAATGTCCACGCGTACCCTTCCGGCGGCGGCGACTACGAGATCGCCAACGAGAACCTGGGCAAGTTCGCCGGCCTCACGGTCGCGTCCGCCCTGCTGGTGGATTACGTGCTGACCGTCGCGGTGTCCATGTCCTCGGCGGCCGCGTACCTGACGACGGCGATCCCGTCCCTGCACGGCCGGCAGGCCGTGATTGCCACGATCGGCGTCGTCATCCTCGCCCTGGTCAACCTGCGCGGCATCAAGGAAGCCGGCAGCGTGTTCGCGGTTCCCACCTACATCTTTATGGCATCCATCTTCGGCATGACCGCTGTAGGCATTTTCCAGGCCGCCACCGGGCAACTGGGCGAAGCACCGTCCGCCGCCTTCACCATTGTCCCCGCGGCGGGCTTCGACGAAGGCCTGGTGGGCCTGGCGGGCGCCTTCCTCCTGCTGCGCGCCTTCTCTTCCGGGGCCGCGGCACTCACCGGAGTGGAGGCCATCAGCAACGGCGTCCCCAACTTCAAAGTCCCCAAGAGCAAAAACGCCGCCACCACGCTTCTGCTGCTGGGCGTTATCGGCGCAGCCATGCTGGCGGGCATCATCTACCTGGCCAACGCCACCAAGGTCCACATTGTGCTGGACCCGGCCAAGGAGTTCCTGCTCAACGGAAACCCGCTGCCCGAGGACTACATCCAGAACCCGGCCATCAGCCAGATCGCACAGACCATCTTTGGCCCCGGGTCCATCCCTTTCTACATCGTGGTGGCCGCCACCGGCGTCATCCTGGTTTTCGCCTCCAACACCGCCTTCAACGGCTTCCCTGTCCTGGGCTCCATCCTCGCCCAGGACGGTTACCTTCCGCGCCAGCTCCGCACCAGGGGTGACCGGCTCGCCTTCAGCAACGGCGTCCTGGCCCTCGCCGCCGGCGCCCTGGTGCTGATCATCGCGTTCAACGCCGATGTCACAAAACTTATCCAGCTCTACATCGTGGGCGTCTTTATCTCCTTCACCGCCAGCCAGCTGGGCATGATCCGGCACTGGGGCAGGGAACTGAAACTGGCCAAGGACAAGGCTGTGCGGCGCCGGATGGCGAAGTCCCGGGCCATCAACACCGTGGGCTTCGGCATGACCGCCCTGGTGCTGGTGATTGTGCTCATTACCAAGTTCGAACAGGGCGCCTGGATCGCGCTGCTCGCCATGTTCGTCCTCTTCCTGATCATGTGGAGCATCCGGGCGCACTATGACAATGTGGCCAGGGAACTGGCAGTGGACGCGGATTCCTCACCGCGTGCCCTGCCCACCCGCGTCCATGCCGTCCTGCTGGTGTCCCATGTCCGCAAGCCCGTCCTCCGGGCCCTGGCTTACGCACGCGCTTCCCGGCCATCAAGGCTGGACGCCATCACCGTGGACATCGATCCCGAGGAAACGGCGCACACGGTGGCTGACTGGGAGAAGCTGGACATTCCGGTGCCGCTGACGGTGCTGGCCAGCCCCTACCGGGAGACCGTCACGCCCATCATGGAGTACGTCAAGCAGATGCGGCGGGATTCACCCCGGGACCTCGTGGTGGTGTACATCCCCGAGTACGTGGTGGGTAAGTGGTGGGAGCAACTGGTCCATAACCAGACCGCCCTGCGCATCAAGACCCGGCTGCATTTTGAACCCGGCGTGATGGTGGCCAGCGTTCCGTGGCAACTCAAATCATCCGAAGAAGCGAAGAACCTGCAGGACGTGCAATGACAGCAAAGACACAAACCCAGCCGGCACCCACCGGAGAAACCGGCACCGAAGTAGTGCTCGACGTCGGGCCCGTTGCCCACGGCGGCCACTGCGTGGCCCGGCACGAGGGCCGCGTCATATTTGTCCGCCACGCCATCCCCGGCGAGAAGGTGCGGGCCAGGCTCACCGACGCCGACGAAGAGGCCAAGTTCTGGCGGGCTGACGTGGTGGACGTCCTTGAAGCCTCGCCGGACCGGATGGACCATTTCTGGCACCCGGCGGATTCACGCCGCGCCTGGGGGCACGGCCACCCGCCGGTTGGCGGAGCCGAGTTCGGCCACATCGCACTGGCCCGCCAGCGCAGCCTCAAGGCAGATGTGCTCACCGAACAGCTCAAGCGGCTCGCCGGCGTCGAGCAGTTGCCGGACAGCTGGGCAGGAACGTCCGTGGAGGCAGTGGGGGACGCGTCCGACGGCGGCAGCGGCCTCGGGTGGCGGACCAGGGCGAGCTTCTCGGTCACCCCCGGCGGCAAACTGGGCATGCACGCCCACCGGTCCGGCGACATCATCCCCGTGCGTGAGATGCCGCTGGCCATCGATGCCATTAATGACCTGCGCCTGTGGGACATCGACCTGCAGGGCGTGGACCGGGTGGAGGTGGCTGCGCCTGCCAACGGCTCGCGCCCGCTGGTACTGCTGGCCCCGGCGGAGGGCACCAAGCCGAAACGGCTCAACGCCATCGCCGCCCAACTGCCCGACGACGTATCCGTGGCTGCTTTTGATCCCCTGACAGAGGCCGTTGAGCGGGTGCGCGGACGGCAGTGGGTGCAGGAATCAGCGGCCGGCCACGACTACCGGGTGACCGGCGCCGGGTTCTGGCAGATCCACCGCGACGCGCCCGGGACACTTGTGGGGGCTGTCACAGAATTCCTTCAGGGCGGCGGCTTCCTGCATCCCGGCGCCGTCGTGGCGGACCTGTACGCCGGAGCGGGCCTTTTCACGGCGGTCCTTGCCGATGCAGTGGGTGAAACCGGTTCCGTCCTGTCCGTTGAAGGCGCCCCGGGCACCAGCCGGGATGCACGAAAGAACCTGCACGCAGCGCCGCACGTGGAGATCATCCAGGGCCGGGTGGAGCGTGTCCTGCGCCAGAAACCGCGGGATTTCGATGCCCTGGTCCTTGACCCGCCCCGGGCAGGCGCCGGGAAAGCCGTGGTGGGGCAGCTTGTTGCCTCGCACCCGCGCGCCATTGCCTATGTGTCCTGCGACCCGGCGTCGTTCGCCCGTGACGTGGGGTACTTCCGGCAGTCCGGCTGGGAGCTCTCGGCCCTGCGGGCCTTCGACCTCTACCCCCACACCCACCACCTCGAGACGGTGGCTTTGCTCACTCCGGTTCCCTGATGCCCTAACGTATTTCGACTACTATGGCGGTAGTAGTCCCACGTCGCGCTCCGTAATCACGGCCGGCCGTGTGCAATTTTCGGGCCTTGAACATAATTAGGGCCTCCTAACTAGCAGGCGGTCAACCGCGCGACAAAGATGAAACTGTTGCGAGAGGAGTCCTGCGATGAGCACTGTGGACAGCTTCGGTTCAAAAGGCAAACTTAATGTAGCCGGAACCGAGTATGAAATTTTCCGGTTGAACTCCGTTGAAGGTGCAGAAAACCTTCCGTTCAGCCTCAAAGTATTGCTTGAAAACCTGTTGAGGACCGAGGACGGCGCGAACATCACTGCCGATCACGTCCGCGCCCTGGCAGGCTGGGATCCCAATGCCCAGCCAGATACAGAAATCCAGTTCACGCCGGCCCGCGTGATCATGCAGGACTTCACCGGCGTTCCCTGCGTGGTTGACCTGGCGACGATGCGCGAAGCGGTCAAGGAACTGGGCGGCGACCCCAAGCGGGTGAACCCGCTGGCACCGGCCGAAATGGTCATTGACCACTCGGTCCAGATCGATGCCTTCGGCAACTCCGGCGCACTGGAGCGCAACATGGAGATCGAATACCAGCGCAACGGGGAGCGTTACCAGTTCCTGCGCTGGGGCCAGACGGCGTTTGACGACTTCAAGGTTGTCCCCCCGGGAACCGGCATCGTGCACCAGGTCAACATCGAGTACCTGGCCCGCACCGTGATGACCCGCGAAGTTGACGGCGTGGTGCGTGCCTACCCCGACACCTGCGTCGGTACCGACTCGCACACCACCATGGTCAACGGCCTGGGCGTGCTCGGCTGGGGCGTCGGCGGCATCGAAGCCGAGGCGGCCATGCTCGGCCAGCCCGTTTCCATGCTGATTCCGCGTGTTGTGGGCTTCAAGCTCAGCGGCAGCATCCCTGCCGGCGCCACGGCAACCGACGTGGTGCTGACCATCACCGAAATGCTGCGCAAGCACGGCGTCGTGGGCAAGTTCGTGGAGTTCTACGGCGAAGGCGTGGCGGCTGTGCCGCTGGCCAACCGCGCCACGATCGGCAACATGAGCCCGGAATTCGGTTCCACGGCAGCCATGTTCCCGATCGACGACGTCACCCTGGACTACCTGCGCCTCACCGGCCGCTCGGAACAGAACGTGGCCCTCGTTGAGTCCTACGCCAAGGAACAGGGCCTCTGGCACGATGCAACCCGCGACATCAAGTTCTCCGAGTACCTGGAACTGGACCTGTCCACGGTTGTTCCGTCCATCGCCGGCCCCAAGCGCCCGCAGGACCGCATCGAACTCACCGAGGCCAAGGACGAGTTCCGCCACGACCTCAAGAACTACGTCTCGCACGATGCCGACGCCGGTACCCTGGACGAATCGCTCGAGGAGACCTTCCCGGCCTCTGACTCGCCCTCTTTCACCAGCGGCGCAACCCACGTCTCCGACACTGACCGCGAGCCCCCGAAGTACTCGGCAGGGCACGGGGGAGCGGGCCGCATCACCAAGCCGGTGCCCGTGAAGATGGCTGACGGACGCGAATTCGAACTGGACCACGGTGCAGTCACCATCGCCTCCATCACCTCCTGCACCAACACGTCCAACCCCTCGGTCATGCTGGCCGCCGCGGTCCTGGCACGCAACGCCGTGGACAAGGGCCTCACGTCCAAGCCGTGGGTCAAGACGTCCGTCGCACCCGGCTCCAAGGTGGTCACCGATTACTACGAGAAGTCCGGCCTGACCCCCTACCTGGAGAAGCTTGGCTTCTACATCGTGGGCTACGGCTGCGCCACCTGCATCGGCAACTCCGGTCCGCTGGAAACCGAAGTCTCCGAGGCCATCCAGGCCAACGACCTCGCTGTCGCGGCCGTCCTCTCGGGCAACCGCAACTTCGAAGGCCGCATCAACCCGGACGTCAAGATGAACTACCTGGCCTCCCCGCCGCTGGTCATCGCCTACGCCCTGGCCGGTTCCATGGACTTCGATTTCGAAACCGACGCCCTGGGCCAGGACCAGGCCGGCAACGATGTCTTCCTGAAGGACATCTGGCCCAACCCGGTTGAGGTCCAGCAGGTCATCGATTCCTCGATCGACAAGGAAATGTTCGCCAAGGGCTACGAGGGCGTCTTCGACGGCGACGACCGCTGGAAGGCACTCGACACCCCCGCCGGTGACACCTTCGCCTGGGATCCGAACTCCACCTACGTCCGGAAGCCCCCGTACTTCGAGGGCATGAAGGCGCAGCCGGAGCCGGTCAAGGACATCGCGGGTGCACGCGTGCTCCTGAAGCTGGGCGACTCGGTCACCACCGACCACATCTCCCCGGCCGGTTCCTTCAAGTCCGACACCCCCGCCGGACAGTACCTCCTGGCCAACGGCGTGGAGCGCAAGGACTTCAACTCCTACGGTTCCCGCCGCGGCAACCACGAAGTGATGATCCGCGGAACGTTCGCGAACATCCGCATCAAGAACCAGATCCTGGACGGCGTCGAAGGTGGCTTCACCCGCGACTTCACCCAGGAAGGCGGTCCGCAGGCCTACGTCTACGACGCTGCGCAGAACTACCAGGCAGCCGGCACCCCGCTGGTGGTCCTGGCCGGCAAGGAATACGGTTCCGGCTCATCCCGTGACTGGGCTGCCAAGGGTACCGCCCTGCTGGGTGTCAAGGCTGTCATCGCCGAGAGCTACGAGCGTATCCACCGCTCCAACCTCATCGGCATGGGCGTCCTGCCGCTGCAGTTCCCGGCGGGCGAATCCGCTGCGACCCTGGGCCTGAGTGGCACGGAAACGTTCTCCGTTGAAGGCGTCACTGCCCTGAACGAGGGCACCACGCCGAAGACCCTGAAGGTCACCGCCACCGCCGAAGACGGATCCGCAAAGTCCTTCGACGCCGTGCTGCGCATCGATACCCCCGGTGAAGCGGACTACTACCGCAACGGCGGCATCCTGCAGTACGTCCTGCGCCAGATCTCCGCAAACTAGCGGATTCTTCCAGCAGGCAGCACCTCCCGAAGCCCCGGCCGGTCACCGACCAGCCGGGGCTTCGGCTTTGCATGTGAGCTTTGCATTTGAGCCGAGGCGTTAGAGTTAAGCGGCACGTCTACCACCCGAAGGAGGGGTCATTGGGAATCTTGGACACCATCCGGAATCCGCAGGACCTGAACGAGTTGTCCGAAGAACAGCTGAACCAGCTGGCTTCGGAGATCAGGGGTTTCCTGATCACTAACGTCTCCCAAACGGGCGGCCACCTCGGACCAAACCTCGGCGTAGTGGAACTCACGCTGGCCGTGCACCGCATCTTCGACTCACCGCGTGACAGCATCGTTTTTGACACAGGACACCAGTCCTACGTCCACAAACTCCTGACCGGGCGCCAGGACTTCAGCACCCTCCGCCAGGAAGGCGGCCTCTCCGGCTACCCCTCGCGCGCCGAGTCCGACCACGACATCGTGGAAAGCTCCCACGCCTCCTCGTCACTGTCCTGGGCAGACGGCATTTCCCGCGCCCGCCAGCTGACTGGTGAAGGCCACCGGCACGTCGTCGCGGTGGTGGGGGATGGCGCCCTGACCGGCGGCATGGCCTGGGAAGCCATCAACAACATCGCAGCGGACAAGCGCCGCCGCGTGGTCATCGTGGTGAATGACAACGGCAGGTCCTACGCCCCCACCGTTGGCGGCTTCGCCGACTACCTCGCCTCCCTGCGCCCCACCATCGATTCCTTCCGCGCCACCCCCGCCTACGAGCGCGCGCTGGACTGGTGGAAGAAGAAGCTGCAAAACGGCGGACCCGCAGGCCAGTTCACCTATAAAAGCCTGCATGCCATGAAGAAGGGCATCAAGGACTGGTGGGCCCCTCAGGGCATGTTCGAGGACCTCGGCATGAAATACATCGGTCCTGTGGACGGCCACAACCTCCAGGCCATGGAGCACGCCCTGTCCACGGCCAGGAACTACGCCGGACCGGTCATTGTCCATGCCATGACCGAAAAGGGACACGGGTACGCACCGGCCCGGGCCCACGAGGCGGACCAGTTCCACGCGGTGGGCATCATCGACCCCGAAACCGGCGAGCCCACCGGCACCGCCGGCGCCAAATCCTGGACCTCCGTCTTCGCTGACGAAATCGCCGCCATCGCCGATGAGCGCAAAGACGTTGTGGGTATTACCGGCGCCATGCTCATCCCCGTAGGCCTGCACAAGTTCGCCGCCCGGCACCCCGAGCGGGTTATCGACGTCGGCATTGCCGAACAGCATGCCCTCACCTCCGCGGCCGGCATGGCCTTCGGCGGGCTGCACCCTGTGGTCGCCGTCTACGCCACCTTCCTGAACCGCGCCTTCGACCAGCTCCTGATGGACGTAGCCCTGCACAAGGCAGGGGTCACCATCGTGCTGGACCGCGCCGGCGTCACCGGCCCGGACGGTGCCAGCCACCACGGCATGTGGGACATGTCCATGGTCCAGATCGTCCCCGGCCTGCACCTGGCCGCACCCCGCGATGCCAGCAGGCTGCGCGAGGAACTCCGTGAAGCCGTAGCCATCAGCGACGCCCCCACGGTGGTCCGCTTCTCCAAGGGGTCAGTCGGCGCTGAAGTGGAGGCGCTCGAACGCCTCAGCGATGGCGTGGACGTCCTCTCCCGGCGCCCCTCCGGCTCCACCGAGAACGACGTACTGATCATCTCCGTGGGCGCCATGTCGGAGCTGGCGCTGGATGTTTCCAACCGTCTGGGCGCACAGGGCATCAGCACCACCGTGGTGGACCCCCGCTGGGTGCTTCCGGTACCGCGGTCCATCATCGCGCTGGCATCGCACCACCGCCTGGTGATCTGCATCGAGGACGGCGTCCGCGCCGGTGGCGTAGGCTCCCGCATCCGCCAGGAAATGCGCGCAGCCGGTGTGGACACGGCCCTGAACGAGGTGGGCCTGCCGGTCGAGTTCCTCGACCACGGCACCCGCAACCAGATCCTGGAACGCGTGGGCCTCACGGCCCAACAGATTACGCACGACGTCGTAGCCCAGGTCCTGGGAACAAAGGTTCCCTTTGCGCGTCCCCTGCCGGGCCAGCAGCATCCCACCACCGGCAGCCTTCCGATCCTGTGAGGGGAGAGGACCTACTGAAGTATCCGGGCGTTGTGGGGGAGCCGGCAGGAGAACGGCATCCCGGGCCCGCACGTGAACCACAAGGGCTTGAACCGGGCCACCTGGTGGTGGCGCGCAACCGCAAATGGGACGGCAAAGCGCACTGGGTGGTACCCGGACGCTACCTGGGCGAGGACCGGCACGGCTGGTGGATCTTCCAGGGAACCAACGAATTCTGTTCCCGGCCCGGTGCCGCGTTCTACACAAAGTCAGACGCGGTCCTCCTGATACCCCGCGAGGGCGACTGGGTGGCCACGTTCTACGACGACGCCCATCCCGGCGGTGTGCGGATCTACATCGACCTGGCCGTGGCGCACGAATGGAACCCCATCCGTCCCACCGTCACGGAATTCCATGTCATCGACATGGACCTGGACGTGGTGCGGACAGCGGACCGGGGCGTGTTCATCGACGACGAAGACGAGTTCGCCGAACACCGCGTGGCCATGGACTACCCGGCAGCCCTGGTGGAATCCCTCGAGGCCTCCGCCGGACAGCTTTACCAGGCCGTGAAGGCGGAGCAGGCACCCTTCGACGGCACCGACGTTGAATGGTTTACAAAGGGACGGTTATGAGCGGAATTGTCAGGGTCTATAAGCGCGACGACGAGGGAACGCTCCACTTCCGGGAAGCCTGGTTCGACGAGGACTACGAGCAGTTCGTCATGAACTACGGCGTGGTGGGCCACCAGAGCAAAACCGAGGAAACCGACGTGCCGGATGCTGCGGCCGCCGAAGGACTCCTGGACGCTTTTGCGGTCCAGTGCGCCGAGGACGGCTACGCTGAAATCCCGGAAAACGAGCAGTACTGGGTAGTGGCCCAGTTCGCCCTCAAGACCAGGGAAGGCACCGATCGGGACCGCTACCTGGAGGAAAAGGCCAAGGACGCCCTGATAAGTCACCTCGCCTGGCGGGGGCTCGGCACGGTGGAACGCTCCGAATTCACCGACTTCAAGCTCAATATTTTCTGCCTCTGCCCCGAGGTCAACAAAGCCGTCAACGCCATCAAAGTCTGTGCGCGGAACGAGGACCTGGACTTCACCAAGCTCAGCATCGGCGCAGCCCCGCACAGCGATCCAGAAAACTTCAAGCTCAAGCACTCAGCAAAGTCCGCCAACACCTTCAGCCTTTAGGAGTTTCCGTGACCACCTACCGCCGCGTTGGAAAGTCCGGCCTGACCGTTTCCACGGTTGGACTGGGCTGCAACAACCTTGGCCGGCCCAACACCCTGACCGAGTCCCAGGAGGCCACCGACGCAGTGGTCAATGCGGCCGTGGATGCCGGAATCACCCTGTTCGACGTCGCCGATACCTACGGCAGGGAACCCGGGCTCAGCGAAACGATGCTCGGCAAAGCGCTCGGCGCCCGGCGGGCCGACGTCGTTGTTGCCACAAAGTTTGGCATGGACATGAAAGGCGCCAGCGGCCCGGACTTCGGTGCCCGCGGCTCCCGCCGCTACATCCTCCAGGCCGTGGAAGCCTCGCTCCGCCGGCTGGGCACCGAATGGATCGACCTGTACCAGTTCCACACGCCGGACCCGCTGACCCCCATTGATGAAACCCTGTCCGCCCTGGACACCCTGGTCACCAGCGGCAAGGTCCGCTACATCGGCCACTCCAACAGGGCTGGATGGCAGATAGCGCAGGCGGAGTACGTTGCCCGCGAACTAGGAGGTGCGCGTTTCATCTCCACCCAGAACCACTACAACCTCCTGGACCGGCGGGCTGAGCTGGAAGTCACCCCGGCCGCCGGGGAGTTCGGCCTGGGCGTCCTGCCCTACTTCCCACTGGCCAACGGCCTGCTGACGGGCAAATACGCCCCGGGCCATGCGCCGGAGGGCTCGCGGCTCAGCCACACCCGCAAGAACATGGTCCACGACGCCGACTGGGAGCAGCTGGGCAGGTTCAGCAGCTTCGCCAAAGAACGGGGCCTGAGCGAAATCCAGGTCGCCTTCTCCTGGCTGGCAGCCCAGCCGTCCGTTGCCAGCGTCATCGCCGGGGCCACCCGTCCGGAACAGGTCCGGCAGAACGCCGAAGCGGCGGACTGGATCCCCTCCGAAGAGGACCTCGCGGAGCTGGACAGCATCTTCCCGGCCGCGCCCAAGGTGGCGCTTTTCTAGGGCACGGGCATGACCGCCTTCCTGCTGGACGTGGACACGGGCATCGACGATGCCCTTGCCCTCACCTACCTTGCCGCCCTGCCGGACACTGAGTTCGTGTCCGTCACCGCCACACCCGGAAACGTCGACGCGGACCAGGTGGCGCGCAACACCCTGGCACTCCTGGAGCTGTGCGGACGCCCGGGGGTGGAAGTGGCCATCGGCGCCCGCGGGCCGCTTTCCATACCCCTGTTGACGACGCCGGAAACCCACGGCCCGCAAGGCATCGGATACGCCGTCCTTCCGGAACCCGCAGGCGCTGTCTCAGCGCGGAACGCCGTGGACCTCTGGGTGGAGCACGCCCGCGCCCGGCCCGGGGAGCTCACCGCCCTGATCACGGCACCGCTGACCAACTTCGCGCTGGCGCTGCGGAAGGAACCGCGGCTGCCCGAGCTGCTGGCGAAGGTGGTCATCATGGGCGGAAGCTTCTACTATCAGGGCAATACCACGCCCACAGCGGAGTGGAACACGCACGTGGACCCGCACGCGGCCAAGGAGGTCTATGCCGCCTTCCAGGGCCGGCCGCTGGAAAAGCTCCCCATCGTCTGCTCCCTGGACACCACCGAACGGATGGAACTGCACCCGGAGCATGTCCGGCTCTTGGCGGAGGCTGCCGGCGCCGAAGTTCCCGAACTGGTCCTGCCCGAACAGACGGAGGGCCTGCACAGCACCTCAGACAACACCTTGGTGCGGCACTTGTCCGATGCCCTGCGGTTCTACTTCGAATTCCACCGCCACTATGACCAGGGCTATATCGCCCACGTCCACGACTACTTCGCCGCAGGTGTCGCCGCGGGCACCCTGGACTTCGAATCCCGTCCCGCCACGGTGGATGTGGAGACTGTTTCAACGATGCTGATGGGCACCACCGTGGCGGACTTCCGCGGCCTCTGGGGAGTACCGCCGAATGCCCGCGTTGTGTCCACAAACCATCCGGAAGCTGCCTTCCGGGAGCTGGTGTCCGTCGTCGGAAGCCTGGCACGGCGCCTGTGCTGAGACGGCGCGGTTGAGGGAGCACCGCGGTAGAATTGTCCGCGGACCGGACAGGCGCTGACTGCCTGCCGGCTGCTGCGAGGTGACATAAGCAGCGTTCCATCCGGCCCGGGCTTCCCGGGCCGTCCGTGCGCACCCTGAAGGAACTCCATGTCATCGCACTCCCTGACGTTGCCGTCCACCTCACCGGCCGCCGCCCGCAAACGCCGACTCCTGGAAATCCTCGGCGCCCTGGCCATCGCCGGCACCTACATCTACCTGGTCCTCAACCAGCCCGCAGACATTACCGGCGGACCCGGTAGCGCCTCCGCCCTGATCGCCCTGTCAGGGTTCCTGGCCGGCGCCATCCTGCTCATCGTGGCTGTCCTGCCTGCCTTGCCGACGTCCACCCTGGTGCTGATTCCCGTGGCACTGGTGCTCAATATCGTCCTGGGCCAGTTCGTGGGCAGCACTCTGGTGCCGTTCTACCTCGATGCGATCGGGACCGTCCTGGTGGCAGTCCTCGCCGGCCCCGCCGCCGGTGCGGCAACCGGGGCGTTGAGCAGCATCGTCTGGTCCTTCTTAAACCCCACCGTGCTGCCGTTCGCTGCCGGGGCCGCCCTGATCGGTTGCCTTGCCGGCCTTGCCGCCCGCTACGGCCTCTTCCGCCGCTTCTACCTGGCGCCCGTGGCGGGATTCGTTACCGGCATCATCGGCGGCGTGGTATCGGCCCCGGTGGCCGCCTTCGTCTTCGGCGGCACCTCCGGTGTGGCCACGGGTGCGATCGTCAGCGCCTTCCGCTCCATGGGGGACAGCCTCCTCGCGGCCATCACCAAGCAGGCCCTGATCTCCGATCCCATGGACAAAGCCATCGTGTTCACGGCCGTGGCTGTGCTTATCTACGCCCTGCCCCGCCGCGCGAGCCTGCAGTTCCCGTTTGTCCGGCGGCACCGCGTGCTGGCCGGCAAGGCCCAGGAACAGGGGGCCTGACCGCCTCCTGATGCGATTACATCCGCTGACCTCCCTGGCGGCCGCCGGCAGTACGGCAGTAATTACGACGGCGGCAGCCTGCCTTCCGCTGTCGCTCGCCGTGATCGCGGCGGCAGCGGGCCTCGCGGCCTGGGCCGGTACGTTCCGCAGGCTCCTGCCTGCGGCAGCTGCCATCCTGGTGCCGCTGTGCTTGTCACTGCTGGTGCTGCATGGACTGTTTTTCCCGGAAGGCATTACTGTGCTGGCCGAATGGGGACCGGCGCGCGTAACCTCCGAGGGGCTCTCCTTCGCAGTCCAGCGGGCGGCCCAGCTTTCCGCCGCGGTTCTGGCCCTGCTGGTGTTCTCCTTCAGCGTGAGTGTTCCGGACCTGGTGGCGGCTTTATCGGCCAAAGGGGTGCACGGGCGGTTTGCCTTCGTGCTGGCCTCCACCCTCACCCTGCTGCCCGCCATCACCTCCCGGCTGGAGCGCATCCGCCAGGCCCAGGAAGCACGGGGGCTGGTGATCCGGCGCGGCATCCTGGCGCGGGCTGCGGCGTTCCGGCTGCAGGCAGTGCCGCTCGTGTCCGCTTTGGTGGAGGACGCCGCGACCCGTGCCGCAGCCCTTGACGCCCGCGGTTTCGGCGGCACCGGCCCGCGGAACAGCTATCGTGAGGTGCCGGACCGGCCGTGGGAGCGGATGCTCCGGATTGTCCTGCTGCTGGCAGCCGCAGCAGCCGTGGCCGCCCGTCTGGTGCAGGCGGGCACCTAGATGGAATCCAATACCGTCCTGGGTGCCGTCATCAGGCGCTTCGCTTTCCATGACGACGCACCGGTCCTTCGCGACGTGGACCTCTCCTTCGAACCCGGGACTTTGACGGCAATCCTGGGGCCGTCCGGCAGCGGCAAAACCACCCTTGGCCGGCTCCTGGGAGGCTGGCTTCCGCCAGGACCCGGGGGACGGCTGCAAGGTTGCCTGTCGCTTTCCGGAACCACGCTGCAGTTCCAGGGCGCGGCAGATGATCCGCGGATCAACCCGGCACAGTGGGGCCGGCGGGTGGGTTTCGTCCCGCAGGACGCCTCGGCCATCCTGTCCACGGTCCGGGCCACCGTCGCCGAAGAACTGGCGTTCGGCCTGGAAAATGCCGGCACGGACCGGCCGGCCATGAAGGCCGCGGTGGAACGAACGGCGGTTCTGCTTGGCCTTCGCGGGCTGCTGGACCGCCACCCGGACACACTCTCCGGCGGGCAGTTGCGGCGCCTCGCTATCGGTTGTGCCGTCATCGCTGAACCCGACGTGCTCATCATGGATGAGCCCTTCGCCTCCATGGACGCAGCCGGGACGGATGAACTGACAAACCTGCTGGGCCCGCTCCTCAGGCGGGGGACCGCCGTCGTGATCCTTAGCCAGGCTATGGAGGAGACGCTGCTCGCTGCGGAACGGTGGATGGTGCTGGACGGCGGCACGCTGACGGCCCGCGGCACCCCTGCCGAACTCTGCGCCACGCCCGGACTCCTGCCGGCAGGCATCAGTCGGGCCCGCGCCAGTGGGCTCGGGTCCCGGCAGCAGCCCCAGCGCAGGCCTTCGCACCCAGCGCAGGCTTCGGCGCCCGTCCTGGAGCTCCGCGACGTTGCCTTCGGGTACACAGACAAGGCGGCGAAAGGCAGGAGGGCCCGGGCAGCCACGGGCGGATCAGCGGGGGACAGGCCACAACAGGTGCTCCGGGGCGTCGACCTCCAGCTCATGCCCGGCGAGATCGTTGCCGTCACAGGACCGAACGGGGCGGGGAAATCCACCTTCCTGCGGCACCTCAACGGTTTGCTGCGGCCCACCTCCGGCACTGTCCTGGTGCACGGCGAGGACATTTCCGGCACGCCGGTGGGCGAGGTGGCGGCAGCTGTGGGGCTGCTGTTCCAGCACCCGCGCCACCAGTTGTTTGAACGGACAGCCGCCCGGGAGGTGCGGTTCGGCCTGGACCGGCGGTTCGGCGGCGGTGAAGCGGCGGCCCGAACCGGGGCTGCGCTGGCTGATGTGGGATTGTCCGCGCACGCGGATGCCCACCCCGCAGAGCTGCCGGCATCCCGGCAGCGGCTCCTGGCATTGGCAACGGTCCTCGCCCGGAGGCCGGCGGTCCTGGCCCTGGACGAGCCTACGGTGGCCCTGGACGGGGACGGGCTCAGCCTGCTGGACGCAGCGGTGCGGAACGCAGCAGCGGCGGGCGCCGCCGTCGTCCTGGTCACCCACGATGTGCCCTACGCGCGCTCGGTGGCGGACCGCCTGTTAACGCTCGACGGCGGGCGGCTGGCACCGCTCTGACCCGGCCGGGGATGAGGGGCAACAAACACAAAGGGCCTGTCATACACAAGGGCTCCGTCCGGAGGAACCGGACGGAGCCCTTGTGCGATGCTTCAGCTGAGGCGCTGGCCTCTAGCGCTTTACACGTTCGCCGGGTTGTCCGCTGCCTTGCGGGAGGCCACTCCAGGCGGGAGGAAGCGCTTGCCGTTGACCCGTTCCGAGGCTCCCACCCGGTCAAGGTAGGGGGTGATGCCGCCCAAGAACAGCGGCCAGCCGGCCCCGAGGATCATGCAGAGGTCGATGTCTTCGGGCCCCGCCACCACACCTTCGGCCAGCATCAGGCCAATCTCCTCGGCGAGGGCGTCCTGGGTGCGGCGCAACACCTCGTCGCCGGTGGATGGGTTGGTGCCAAAGGACAGCAGCGACAGCGTGGATTCAGGGATCACCTGGCCGCCGTCAGGCCCGGGAGCCCACAGGCCCTTGACGCCGTTGTCGATGAGCTTTTGCAGGTTGGCGGACACTGTGAAGCGGTCGCCGAAGGCCGCATGCAGCGACTCCTGGACGTGCTGCGCCACGGGAAGGCCAACCATCGCGCCGAGGGTAAACGGAGTCATGGGCAGGCCCATGGGGCGGAGGGCGTTGTCCGCCACCTCGGCCGGAGTGCCTTCATCGAAGGCCGCGGTCACTTCGCCCATCAGCCGCAGCAGGATGCGGTTCACTACAAACGCGGCGGCGTCCTTGACCAGCACCCCGGTCTTCTTCAGGGCCTTGGCCAGTTCAAAGGCGGTGGCCAGCACGGCGTCATCGGTCCCCGGGGCCCGGACGATTTCCAGCAGCGGCATCACGGCCACGGGGTTGAAGAAGTGGAAGCCCACCAGCCGTTCGGGATGCTGAAGGTTCTCCGCCATGGCCGTGACAGACAGTGACGAGGTGTTGGTGGCCAGGATGCACTCCGGAGTAACGATCCCCTCCAGTTCGGCGAACACCTGCTTCTTGACGTTCAGCTCTTCAAAGACCGCTTCGATCACAAAGTCCGCGTCGGCGAAAACATTCTTCGAAACGGAACCGGTCACCAGCGCCTTGGTGCGGTTGGCGGCATCCTGGCTGATGCGCTGCTTGGCCAGCAGCTTGTCCACTTCGGCGTGGACGTAGCCCACGCCTTTGTCTACCCTGGCCTGGTCAATGTCCGTCATTACGACGGGCACTTTCAGTTGGCGTGCGAACACCAGCGCGAGCTGGCTTGCCATCAGGCCCGCGCCCACCACCCCTACTTTGGTCACCGGGCGCGCCAGCTTGCGGTCCGGGGCGCCGGCCGGACGCTTGGAGCGCTTCTGGACCAGGTCCAGGAAGGCATACACGGTGGCGCGGAATTCGTCGGTCTGCATGAGTTCGGCGAGCGTTTCGCACTCAAGTGCCGCGGACTCGGCCTGGGTCATGGTCCGGTTGGCTTCCAGGATGTCCAGGACCTTGCCGGGAGCAGGAGCCGCATTGGACGTCTTCGCTTCCACCAGTGCCCGGCCGGCAGCCACTGCTGCCGACCAGCGCGCGGCCGTTTCCGGATCAGCGGGGTCGACGGCGTTGGGACGCTTTGCCGCCACCTCACCGGAGATGACCTTCCCGGCCCAGGCCAGGGACTGCTCGAGGAAATCCGCGGGTTCGAACATTGCGTCGGCGATACCGAGTGCGAAGGCCTGCGGGCCGGTGAGCGTCCGGTTGTTGCTGAGCGCGTTCTCGATCATGACCTTCACCGCGTTCTCCGGGCCGATGAGGCGCGGCAGGAGGTACACGCCACCCCAGCCGGGAACCAGGCCAAGATAGGCCTCCGGCAGGGCCAGCGCACCCGCACCGGTGGACACAGTGCGGTAGGTGGACTGCAGGGCAACCTCAAGGCCGCCGCCCAGGGCTGTGCCGTTGATGAACGCGAAGCTGGGAACGCCGAGGTTGGCGAGTGTGCCGTACACGTCGTGGCCCAGCTGGGCCATCCAGAGTCCGTGCTCGCGCTCTTCCAGGTTCTTGACGGCGGAGAGGTCCGCTCCGGCCACCAGGAAGTAGGGCTTGCCGGTCACGCCCACACCGACGATCTCGCCGCGGCCGGCCCGCTCCCGGAGCTCCTCAAGCACCGTGCCCAGCTCCACCAGGGTGTTCGGCCCCAGGGTGGTGGGCTTGGTGTGGTCCAGGCCGTTGTCCAGCGTGATGAGGGCGAAGGTGCCGGGGCTGGGCTTGCCGGCCGGTGCCGGGAGCTCGATATCCCGGACGTAGGAGTGCGTCACGGTCTCGTTGGGGAACAGATCGGCAAGCTTGGTGAAATCTGCGGCGCTCATGCGGCTCCTTCGGAAACGGTTTCGGTGTTGAGGGTCCGGACTTCGGACGGCCCCGGGAGGGTTCCGCTGTAATCGGCGTGGTGCGGGTTCTCCCAGATCACTGTGGCTCCCATCCCCAACCCTACGCACATGGTGGTGATGCCGTACCGCACGGAGTGATCCTCCTCAAACTGGCGGGCCAGCTGGTTCATCAGGCGCACGCCGGAGGACGCGAGGGGATGGCCCACCGCGATGGCACCGCCGTAGCGGTTGACGCGGGAGTCGCCGTCGGCAATGCCGAAGTGCTCGAGGAAGCTCAGGACCTGGACGGCAAAGGCTTCATTGATTTCGAACAGGCCGATCTCGTCGATGGACAGGCCGGCGTTTTTCAGTGCCTTTTCGGTGGCGGGGACGGGGCCGATGCCCATCACTTCAGGCTCGACTCCCGCATAGGCGTAGCTGACCAGCCGCATCCGGACCGGCAGTCCCAGTTCGGCAGCGGCATCGGCGGATGCGAGGATGGCGGCCGTGGCGCCGTCGTTCAGTCCCGCGGCATTTCCTGCGGTAACCCGCCCGTGTGGACGGAACGGGGTGCGGAGCGCTGCCAGGTCTTCCACTGTGGTGCCCGGCCGCGGCGGTTCATCAACGGTGTTGAGGGTCCAGCCCTGGCCCGGCTTCAGGGTTGCCACCGGAACCAGGTCCGGCTGGATCCGGCCGTTGCGGCGGGCTGCATCAAACTTGGTCTGTGAAGCCACTGCATAGGCGTCGGTCCGGTCTTTGGTGATGGACGGGAACCGGTCATGGAGGTTCTCTGCGGTGTTGCCCATGTTCAGCGCTGCCGGGTCCACCAGCCGTTCGGACATGAACCGGGGATTGGGGTCGGCGCCCGAGCCCATCGGATGGTTGCCCATGTGCTCCACACCCCCGGCGATGACCACGTCGTAGGCGCCGAAGCCGATGCCGCCGGCGGTGGCGGTGACGGCGGTCATGGCGCCCGCGCACATCCGGTCGACGGCAAAGCCGGGCACGGTCCTGGGAAGTCCCGCCAGCAGGGCTGCGGTCCGGCCCAGCGTCAGGCCCTGGTCGCCGGTCTGGGTGGTGGCGGCGATGGCCACTTCGTCGACGCGTTCCGGCGGGAGCGACGGGTTCCGGCGCAGCAGTTCCCGGATGCATTTCACTATCAGGTCGTCGGCCCGGGTTACGGCGTAGATGCCTTTTTCTCCCGCCCGGCCAAAGGGGGTGCGGAGGCCGTCGACAAAAACGACGTCCCGGACAGTGCGCGCGGGTGCGCCGCTGCGCTCTCCGCTGTTGCTGACTGTGCTCACGTGTAACTCCTCATCGAGACATGGGCGCCGGTGCGCGCCGGTAGACGGCGGCAGCCAAACGGCAATGCTCTCGATGTTACTCGCCAGTAACATAAGCGGCAAGGCCCTCCCGCTGGGACGCTCTCTCACTTAATGCGGCTTATCGCCCAACGCTCTCTCACTTTCGTCAAGAAAGTGAGCGAGCATTGCCAGAATTCACGCATCAAGTGAGAGAGCGCTGGCGTGGCGGTGTTCTGTGGTCGCTTGCTGTTGCAACGGCGCGACCACTAGCGAGCAGCAGTAGGGCAGCTAACTTAGGAGGGTAGCGACTTTCTGGGCAGTCTCCTTGGCCGACCCTGGGTTTTGTCCTGTGACAAGGTTGCCATCAGTGATGGCGTAGGAGACGAACGGGAGCAATGCCTTCTCGTAAAGTGCCCCGCGGCTCTTCATCTCCTCCTCAGCGTTGTAGGGCACTAGCTTCTCAACCCTGGCAAGGACCTCTTCCTGCCACGCGAAGCCGGTTACCTTCCGGCCTTCAACGAGGAGGCTGCCATCGCTAAGCCTGGTGTTGAGCAGGCCGCAGTATCCGTGGCAGACAGAGGATACGACACCGCCTCGTTCCCAGATTTCGCGCGTGACTTTCTCCAGGCCTTCGCTGTCAGGGAAGTCGTACATGACCGCATGGCCGCCGGTGAAGTAGATGGCGTCGAAGTCAGCCGAGTTGATGCTCTCAGGGCCGGCGGTGTTTTCAAGAAGGGTCATCTTGGCCGGGTCGTTCCGCCAGGACTTGGCCGCCTTGTCGTAGCTGGGGAATTTAAGTGACCGCGGTTCCAGGGGAGAAGGGCCGCCTCGCGGGCTGACGATGGCCTGCTCGAAACCGTGGTCCTCGAACACGGCCCAAGCGTGAGCCAATTCGGACAGCCACAGGCCGGTGGGGTGGGTCGGGTCATCGTAGTGGCTGACGTTGGTGACGACGTGGAGAATGCGCTTGGTCATGGTCGTACTCCTCAAGTGGGTGGCCGGGTCGGGGCTTGCCTAGGTGCCGGGTTCCTTGTCGCCCAGTGCGAAGATGGCCCCAACTGCCGACTGCACGCGCGCCGCGACGTCGTTGTCGGATTGAGGCCGCAGCTTGCCGTCAAGATGCAGGAACGCCAGGCCGTGGGCCATGCTCCACAGCGCGATGGAAAGGTTGGACTGGTTGGCGCCCGGGAAAAGGCGCTCGATCGATTGGTTCAACATCTCGTGGAGTTGCTCCGAGGCCCGCACGCGTTCACTGTTCTCCTCGTCGCATTCGTTACCGAACATTAGCCGGAATACGGCTGGGCGCCTGAGGGCGAATCCAACATAGGCAACTCCCAGGGCTGCGATCACGTCCTCAGGCGCAGCCGGCTGCACCGACTCGGCCAGCGCAGCTTCGAGGTCTGCTAGAAGGTCCTTGAATCCTTCGATTGCAACTGCGCTGTCGAGCGCTTCCCTGTCCGCGAAATGCCGGTATGGCGCGGTGGGGGATACGCCTGCGCGACGAGCGACTGCACGCAAAGAGAAGGATTCGCCCGCTTCAAGACTTTCGATTGCGGCGGCGAGCAGGGCTGCGCGGAGGTCGCCATGGTGGTAGCTCCTGGTTGATGTTGACACTGCTAACTTAACCCTTCTACGCTGATGTAAGCAGTGCAAACATATCGCATGGGGGAACTCATGTCATCCATGTCTTTATCCGCGTGATGTTCATTTCTGGCGGATCGGAAGCTGAGGTTGGAAAATGCAGACGATACTGGGCGCAAACGGGCAGATCGCGGTGGAGCTGGCCCGGGAGCTGCACCGCGCATACACCACCGATCTGAGGCTCGTCAGCCGCAATCCCCGCAGGGTCAACGGGTCCGACGCCGTGGTGAGGGCGGACCTGCTCAACGCCGGCCAGACAGCCTCTGCGGTTGAGGGTAGCGACATCGTCTTTTTCGCCGCTGGGCTGCCCGCAAATACTGAAATCTGGGAGGCGCAGTTCCCGACGATGCTGCGGAATGCGCTGGACGCCTCTCGGACTGCCGGTGCAAAGTTCGTCTACTTCGACAACACTTACATGTACCCTCAGGACGATAGTGTCCAGACTGAACAGACGCAGTTCGCTCCCACAGGACGTAAGGGCCGGGTCCGCGCGGCGATGGCGTCAATGGTGCTTGCGGAGATGGCCCGGGGCGATATACCTGTCCTCGTGGCCCGGGCGCCCGAGTTCTACGGGCCAGGCCGGACGCAGAGCTTCACCAACGCCCTGATCATCGACCCTCTCAAGGCCGGCAGGAAACCTCGCGTCCCGGTGCGGGATGACCGCCTTCGAACGTTGATCTGGACCCCGGACGCGAGCCGTGCGCTGGCGCTCCTGGGCAACACGCCGGACTCCTATGGGCAGACGTGGCATCTTCCGGTTGCTGGCGAGCGGCCAACCTACCGGGAATTCGCCAACATGGCCAGCGAGGCGTTCGGTCAGGACGCTGGTTACACCGTCGTGCCACGGTGGGCTCTGAACGCCGCCGGTCTGGTTTCTGCGCAGGTCCGGGAGCTCAGGGAACTCCTCCCGCGCTACGAGCATGACAACCGCTTCGACTCCACGAAGTTCACCTCGCGTTTCCCAGAGTTCGCAGTTACCACCTATGACGAAGGACTTGCGATCATCCGACGAGAAGCAGACGCCTGACCACCAAAACAGCCGCCGGCATCCTAGTCACCGGCAACTAGCGATATCTACCAATCGGTAAAGGCCGCCACATAACCGCAGATTTGACGATATTCAGGCGCGAAGTGAGAGAGCGTTGCCAGAATTCACGCCTTAAGTGAGAGAGCGTTACAAAAAAGCGCGCATTAAGTGAGAGAGCGTCGGGCGGGCTATCCGGCGGCGGCCACGTCCGGCTTGGGTTCCTTGGCCGGGAGCGGCTGCGGGTGGAGGAACGCGTCGGCAATCAGGGGCGCTGCCAGTTCAACCTGCCACTCGCGGGCACCCAACGCCCGGAGCTCGGCAGCGATGGAGGCCGCACTGGTCTCCGCCGGGGGCCGCCACGCCACGCGCCGCAAGTAATCCGGGGTCAGGAGGTTCTCCAGAGGGAGCTTCAGCTGGTCGGCCTTCTCCTGCAGCATGGGCCTTGCTGTGGCGAGCCGTGCGGCGGCTTCGGGGTCCCGGTCGGCCCAGACCCGGGGAGGCGGTGGGGCATTGGTGGCCAGGTGCAGCGGGGGGAGTTCTTCCAGGTCCCGGGCTGTGGCAATGCAGCGCAGCCAGCGGGGAGCTTCGCGCTGGGCTGCCCTGCCGTGGAAGCCCTTGGTTCCCAGCAGCTGGGGCACCGTGGACGGCATGGCCTTGGCTGCGGCAACAAGCGCAGAATCGGGGATCAGCCGGCCGGGCGCGACGTCCCTCTTCTGGGCCAGGGAATCGCGTTCCAGCCACAGCTCCCGGACGGCGGCCAGCTGGCGCCGGTCGCGGATCTGGTGCAGGCCGGAGGTTTTCCGCCAGGGGTCGACGCGGGCGGGAGGCAGTCCGGCAGCCAGGATGGCGGCGAACTCCTGTTCCGCATACTCGAGCTTGCCGTCCGCTTCGAGGAGCTCGATGAGTTCTTCCCGCAGTTCGGTGAGGACCTCAACGTCCAGGGCGGCGTACCGGAGCCACGGCTCGGGAAGGGGTCTGGTGGACCAGTCTGCCGCGGAATGCTCCTTCGCGAGTCCGAAACCCAGCAGCTGTTCGATGACGGCGGCGAGTCCCACCCGGGGCAGGCCGGCCAGGCGGGCGGCGAGTTCGGTGTCGAAGAGCTTGTCCGGCCACATCCCGAGCTCGTGCAGACAGGGCAGGTCCTGGCTGGCGGCGTGCAGGATCCACTCCACGCCGCGGAGGGCTTCGTTGATGATGTCCAGGTTGTCGAAGGGTTCGGGGTCGATCAGCCAGGTACCGGCACCTTCGCGGCGGATCTGGACCAGGAACGCGCGCTGTCCGTAGCGGAAGCCGGAGGCACGTTCGGCGTCCACGCCGGCCGGTCCGGTGCCCGCGGCGATGGCGGCTGCGCACCGCTCCAGCCCGGCCTGCGTTTCGATGACCAGCGGAACGCCGTCGCGGGGCGAATCGAGTTCAATGATTTGGGGGATGGGGGCGTCGAAGCCCTCCACCGTGATGTGGGGTACGGTATCAGCAGCCGGGACGCCGGCCGTGGTGTTTTCCGGAATGTTAGGGGTCATGATGCCTTCAGTTTACCGGCCGGCCGATTCCGGGCTGACGCCGAGACCCCGCGGGGCTTTCGTCCGGAATTCGCCGCACGCCACCGGCGCTAGTTCCGGCGCCGCTGCGGCAGCGGGGTGACGCCGTCCGGAAGCGGCGGCAGGCCGGCGAAGGTGCACACCATGTCGGACCAGGCTTCGAGGTGGGCGGTGACATCGGAGGTGGCCGGAGTCCAGGAGGCGCGGAGTTCGATGTCGATGGATCCCGGCCTGTCCGCCAGCGTTCCAAAGCTTTCGGAGAGGACCCGGGTGGCCGTGCCGCCGGCGGCGCGGTAGGGGGCCTTGTGGTTTTCGAGCGCCTCGACCAGCCAGGTCCAAGCCACCGTTCCCAGCATTTCGTCGTTGCCCATCTCCGGTTCGAGCTGTGCCCGGATGTAGGTAACGATGCGGAACTCGCCGTCCCACACCGCCGAGCCTTCGGGGTCGTGAAGCAGAATGAAACGTCCCGTTGCCAACTCTGTCTCGTCGTCGTCGGCTGTTCCCGAGGCAGCAGCCAGCGCCATGGCGGCAGGACCGTGCAGGGGAGTGGCGGCCGCGTTGGGTCCGGGCGCGAGGACCTCTGCGCCGAGCGCTACGGCAAAGGGAGCCAGGCGTGCCGGCGCGGGGATCTCCGCCAGGCGGAGTTCCCCGCGGCACCGGGCTTTCCTGAGGGTTCCCAAGGCGTGGAGAAATTCCGGGGGAACCTGGTCAAGTGCGTTCACCTTCGCAGGTTACGCAACGGGGCCGGGGACGGCGGGAAGGCTCGCCGTCGCCGCGCGACTAGCTCGCCGTGCTGCCGCGGTAAGCGCGAAGCTCATGCCTGATGGCATCGGCAAAGGCATCGATGTCCTCCTCGGTGGTATCGAACGAACACATCCAGCGCACCTCCCGGGCGGCCTCGTCCCAGTCGTAGAAACGGAAGGACTGCCGCAGCCGGTCGGCCACGCCCTCGGGAAGGATGGCAAAAACGCCGTTCGACTCGGTTTTCTGCGTGGGCTGCACACCGTCAATGGTGTCGACGGCGGCGCGCAGCCTGGCTGCCATCGCATTGGCATGCGAGGCGGAACGCAGCCAGAGGTCGCCTTCCAGGAGGGCGATGAACTGCGCGGACATAAAGCGCATCTTGGACGCCAGCTGCATGTTCATCTTGCGCAGGTACACCAGCCCGTGCGCAGCCTCGGGGTTCAGTGCAACCACCACTTCGCCGAACAGCAGCCCGTTTTTGGTGCCGCCGAAGGAGAGGATGTCCACGCCGGCGTCGCGGGTGAATGCCCGCAGCGGCACCTGGAGGTGGGCGGCCGCGTTCGCCAGCCGGGCGCCATCCATATGGAGCTTCATTCCCTTGGCATGGATGTGGTCGGCGATGGCCCGGACTTCTTCGGGCGTGTAGCAGGTGCCCAGTTCGGTGGTCTGGGTGATGGAGACGGCGAGCGGCTGGGCGCGGTGCTCGTCGCCCCAGCCCCAGGCCTCACGGTCGATCAGTTCAGGCGTGAGCTTGCCGTCCGGGGTGGGGACGTGCAGGAGCTTGATGCCGCCGATGCGTTCCGGCGCGCCGTTTTCATCCATGTTGATGTGGGCGGTGGAGGCGCACACCACCGCACCCCAGCGGGGAAGCAGCGACTGCAGGGACAGGACATTGGCGCCGGTGCCGTTGAAGACCGGGAAGCTCTCGATGCCGGGGCCGAAGTGGCCTTCCAGCACCTCCTGCAGCCTGGCCGTGTACTCGTCTTCGCCATAGGACACCTGGTGGCCGTCATTGGCGGCGGCCAGGGCCGCGAGGACTTCCGGATGGACGCCGGAATAGTTGTCCGAGGCGAACCCGCGGACGTTGGGATCGTGCAGCCGGATCCCGGCGGCAGTTTCTGCTGTTGTGGTCATGGCTTTGGTCACGCTTTCAGTCTAGGTTTCGCCGGGCTGTGCCGTCAGGGCGCAAGCCGGAGCCTTGTGCCGTTCAGCTGGTCCGCGGATGCGTCGAAGAGTCCGACGACGGCACGGGCAAGGTCTTTCACGTCCGTGGCGCCGGGGAAGCTGCGTTCCGGGTGGCTGCGGCGCATCGCGTCGTCCACCAGCGCTTTGACCACCAGGACGACGGCGGCCGGTCCGGTGCCGTTGTCCGCGCCTGGACGGTCGGCGGCTGCCCGGCGGAAACCATCCGCCACAGCCATGGTCCAAGCCTCCGCCGCTGCCTTGGCGGCGACATAGCTGGCCGTGGCCGCTGCCGGTTTTTCCACGGCGGTGGAGGACACCATGGCGAAGCGGCCGCGGCGCGATGCGGCAATGTCGTCGTAGAACACCCGCGACACGTTCCGGAGCGTGGTGATGGCGCCGCGTTCCAGGAAGTCCCAGTCCTCATCGGTCTGGTCGCTGATGCCTTTGGCTCCGCGCCAGCCGCCCACCAGGTGGATCACGGCATCAACGGTACCGGCGTTCCCGTTTCCGCCGGCCGCGCCCACGTCCTTCCTCAACTGCCTCACGTCCGCCAAAGCGGCGAGGTCGCACACAAGTCCCGTGACGCCGTCGCCCGCCTGTTGCGCTGCCGCTTCGATCCGCGCCTGGTCCGAGCCCACGGTGATCACACGGTGGCCGGCATCGTGCAGCGCGCGTGCGACGGCGATGCCGGACGCGCCGCTGCCGCCGGTCACCAGGATGTTCAGGCGGGGTACGTCCACGGCAGGCGCCGCTGGCGCTGTTTGAGCTGTTGCCGGTTCCTCCGTCACAGTGCGGAGGCTCCGGTGATTCCGGCGGTGGATTCGATCACGGGGCGCATCTTTTTCTCCAGTGCTTCGTAGAACATGGACAGCGGGAACTCGTCGTCAAGCACCTGGTCCGTCAGGCCGCGCGGGGGGCCGGCCAGTGCCAGCCCTTCCGGTCCCTTGGCCCAGGCTGATGCCGGGTTAGGAGTAACGGTAGCGGAGATGAGCTTGTATGCGGCGAGCCAGTGGGCGGTTTTCGGCCGGTCGATGGAACGCCAGTACAGCTCATCGATGCTTGCTCCCAAGGCGATGACGGCGTCGGCAACTTCGTCCCAGTCGATGGTGAGCCGCGTGTCAGTCCAGTGCAGGACGTGCTGCTGGTGCAGCCAGGCGAACAGCAGCTGGCCGCCGAGTCCGTCATAGTTGCGGACGCGGCTGCCGGTGATCGCAAAGCGGAAGATGCGGTCGAAGATGATGGCGTACTGCACCAGCTTGGCGTGGCGGCGTGCCTCCGGGTCGGCGTCGTCGTCCTTCTCGATCCGGACCGATTCGCGGAAGGCGGTCAGGTCGCAGCGCAGTTCCTCCAGCGAGTACAGGAAGTACGGCATCCGCTGCTTGATCATAAAGGGATCGAAGGGCAGGTCGCCGCGCATGTGGGTGCGGTCGTGGATGAGGTCCCACATCACAAAGGTGGCCTCTGTCAGGTCCTGGTCAGCGAGGAGTTCGGCCGCTCCTTCAGGGAGTTCCAGGCGTGTGGTTTCCGCGGCGGCCTTGAGCACGCGGCGGAAGCGGGCGGCTTCCCGGTCAGCGAAGATGGCACCCCAGGTGAACGTGGGGGTTTCGCTGACGGCCACTGTCTCCGGGAACAGCACTGCGGAGTTGGTATCGTAGCCGGCCGTGAAGTCGAGGAAGCGGATGGGAACGAAGAGTTTGTTTGAGTACTCCCCGCCTTCAAGGCCTGCGATGAACTCCGGCCAGATCACTTCAATCAGGACGGCCTCAACCAGCCTGTTGCTGCTCCCGTTCTGGGTGTACATGGGGAAGACCACCAGGTGCTGGAGGCCGTCCTGGCGCAGTTCCTGCGGCTGGAAGGCGAGCAGCGAGGACAGGAAATCGGGGATGGCGAAGCCCTTGGCTTCCCAGGCGGCGAAATCCGCGCAGACCGCATCCAGGTAGTCGGCATCGTGCGGGAAGGCGGGGGCCAGGGCGCGGACCGCATCAACGATGCTGCTGACATACAACGATGCCTCGGCATGGTTTGCGGCGTCGGGAATGGAGCCGTCCTTCACCTGCAGCAGCTGGATGGCCGTGGCGGCCGCCTTGAGCCTGGTCCAGTCCTGGTTTTCCGCGGAAATACCGGTGGAAGCGGTGATCAGTGTTTCGGTCATCGTCGGCGCCTTTCTGGTTGCTTGCTATCTATGGCGAGCGTAACAAGCAACCAGCAGGACTAATCTGAAAAGCGGCCTAGCCTAAGAAAAGCTTTTCCTTCGGGCCGTAGGACCAAGGAGAAGGTCCAGCCTTTCCTGATCTCAGGCTTCCGTTGCTGGCCCGCTGGCCTGCGGTTCTTCGCGCGGAACGAGCTTCAGGGAGACGGAATTGATGCAGTACCGCTGGTCCGTGGGTGTGGGGTAGCCCTCGCCGTCGAACACGTGCCCCAGGTGGGAATCACAGGTGGCGCAG
This sequence comes from Pseudarthrobacter sp. fls2-241-R2A-168, assembly GCF_030209335.1. Classification (NCBI taxonomy): domain Bacteria; kingdom Bacillati; phylum Actinomycetota; class Actinomycetes; order Micrococcales; family Micrococcaceae; genus Pseudarthrobacter; species Pseudarthrobacter sp. fls2-241-R2A-168. The sequence goes on along the minus strand of NZ_JARVSG010000015.1, from coordinate 44,713 downwards.
CGCACCTCCACCCGCTCCATGCCGAGGGTGCGGTCGTGGATGTAGCGGACGGTGCCTTCAGCCAGCGGTGCAAAGAAGGAGGGCCACCCGCAGTGGGAATCAAATTTCTCATTGCTGGTGAACAGTTCCGCCCCGCACGCCCGGCACTGGTAGACGCCGGCAGTATGGGTGTCCCAGTATTCACCCGTGAACGGACGCTCGGTGCCGGCCTGGCGGAGTACGTGGTATTCCTCCGGCGTGAGCTCCTGCCGCCACTCTGCATCGGTCTTCTGGACGCTCGGCTCGGCGGCGGGGGACTCGGGAGCCGGATCTGCGTCCTTGTTTCCGAAGAGGTTCTTTCCCAGGATGTTGTTTCCGAAGATGCTCATAGCCTTCTCAACGCTCAGGAGTCGCCGATAAATCCCGAACCTGCATACAGGTGCAGGACGGGCAGGCCCAGCTGGTCCTGGGCCTTGTTCGCCCAGTCAGTATGGAACGTATCCGCCACGGCGTGCGGCCGGGTGACCACCACGGCCTGGGAAGCACCGCTTTCCTTCACCTTGGCTACCAGGCCCTGCACCGCGCCGCCGTCGACAACTTCTCCCGTGACGCCCGCGCCGAGCCCCGCCAGCGCTGCCAGCGACACCGCGAGGGTCTCCGCCGCCTGCGCCCGCTCGGAGGCAGGATCCGGGGCATGGGATGTCAGTTCGCGGAATGCCTTGGCAATGTCCAGCATGGAAAGGTTCTCAAGGAAGTCCACCAGCAGATGGCGTTCGGTATTGGCCGGAACCAGGACCAGGAGCCGCGTGTCTCCTCCGTCCACAAGACGCTCGATGTTCAGGCGGTCGTCCGCGCCCAGGGGTTCTTCGGTCAGGATGACGATGGGATCACTCATGGCCTTAGCCTAGTCCCGCGCAAGGTGCGCCCGCACTGGTTCAGGGGTCTGCCGGGCTCAGGGATGTGCCGGGCCGTTGCGCCCCCGGGCGGCAAATACGGCCTGCCGGTGCCGGGGCGGTAAGAATAGTTCCATGGCACTTTTCCAGCGCAGCAGCCCCGCACCCCTCCTGAATACCAAGGATGCCGGCACCGGCCTGTCGTTGCGGACCAAATGGGCCATCGGCGGGGCTATCGGCGGAGGTGCGCTGGCCGGGCTGCTGGCCACGGGATCGTCAGCGCTCGCCGTGTACTTTGCTCGCCGCGTCATCACCCCCGCGCGCCAGCGGGCGGCAAACCAGGAAGTGCTGGCCGTGATCCGGGACGGCAACGGGCAGCAGGTGATCATGGCAGCCAATGAGGACACCACCGTTGACGGCGTGTACGGGTTCTTTTTCGACGGCGGCAAGGGGCACGCCCGGATCGGCCGCATCGTTTCCTATTCACCGGCTGAGCGCACGGTGTCCCGCGAGGTGGAAGCGGTCTACGCAGGGGACCTCACCAAAGCGCGCTGGGGCTGGTGGAGCGGGGCCCTCTACCCGGACCCGGCCGCCGTCGGGATCCCTGCCGAAGACGTCATGATCGAGGTGGACCGCGGGCAGGCGCCGGCCTGGCTGGTCCGTGCCGGCGGGACGGCGCGGACCTGGGCGGTGATGGTCCATGGACGCGGCGCCACACGGCAGGAGGCCCTGCGCGCCGTCGGGCCCGCGCTGGAGCTGGGACTGACCAGTCTGGTGGTGTCCTACCGCAATGACGGGCTGGCGCCGTCCGCCGACGACGGTCGTTACGGCCTGGGGTCCACGGAGTGGCGCGATATCGAGGCGGCCATTGAGTATGCCTTGGCGAACGGGGCCGAGGAGATTGTGCTGTTCGGCTGGTCCATGGGCGGCGCCATCTGCCTGCAGACTGCGGATCTGTCCCGCTACCGTCATTTGATCCGGGCCATGGTGCTGGATGCGCCCGTCATTGACTGGGTGACCGTGCTGGCCCACCACGCCCAGCTGAACAAGATTCCGTCACTGGTGGGGCGGTACGGGCAACTCATGCTGGGGCACCCGCTGGGCCGGCGCCTCACCGGGCTGTCCGCACCGGTGGACCTCAAGGCGATGGACTGGGTGTCGCGGGCAGTTGAACTACGGACGCCCACCTTGATCATCCACAGCGTGGACGATGAGTATGTGCCCTACGGCCCGTCCGCGCTGCTGGCAGAACGCAATCCGGAAATGGTCACCTTCGAGGCCTTCAACCATGCCCGGCATACCAAGGAGTGGAATGTTGATCCGGAGCGCTGGGAGCGCGTGGTCAAAGCGTGGCTGCGGAAACAGCTGGCGCCCCGCCTGAATCCGGGTGCAGCCAGGCAGGGACGCGACGCTGCACTGCGCGGGGAACGCGCCTAGAAGTCGCTGGTCGGCATGTCCGGACGGGTGGCATGTGGGTGGTCGCGGTCCGACAGCCGTTCCGACCACATGGCGCCGTGCCGGTCCACTTTTCCGCAGTTCACGCAGCGCCGGCCGAAATTGCCGTCAGCGTCCTCTTGGGCCAGCCAGTGGTGTCCCAGGTTGATCTTGCACAGCAGGGCCTTGAGCATGCCGTTGCTCCTGAAAACTGCGGCCCCGGCGGCTGACGGGACTGATGGATGGTGCCGCGATTATATGCCTGTGACACCTGGATCAGTCTCCCCTTTTTCTAGTCCTTCGAAGCCTGCACCGAGCTGATGGGCGCGGTGACGGCGTGGGTGAGACGGATCAGGTCCGCGGGTGCCAGCTCGATGTCCAGGCCTCGTTTGCCGCCCGAGACCAGCAACGTCTCCAGCGCCAGGGCGCTGTGGTCCAGGACTGTAGGGGAGGGAAGCCGCTGGCCGAGCGGGGAGATGCCGCCAAGGACGTATCCGGTGCGCCGCTGGGCGGCAGCAGGGTCCGCCATCGCCGCCTTCTTGGCTCCCATGGCGGCTGCGAACGCTTTGAGGTCGAGTGTGCCGCTGACCGGCACGATCCCCACCGTCAGCTTCCCTTCGACCTCCACCATCAGCGTTTTGAAGACCTTTCCAGGTTCGATTCCCAGCGCCTGGGCAGCTTCGGCGCCGTAACTTGCGGCGGCGGGATCGTGATCGTAGGGATGCACCACAAAGGGAACCCCGGCGGCCGCCAGTACGGCGGTGGCCGGAGTTCCCTGTGATGCGTTTTTGCGTGCCATCGGTTCCGGGCGGACGGCTAGGAGCGCACAGCCGTGGAAGCGGCAACCTTGCGCTTGATCCTTCCCAGCATTGCGGTCATTCCGCGCATCCGCAGCGGCGTGATGGCGCGGGTCAGGCCCAGCAGTTCGGGCATGTCATCCGGGACCGAGAGGATCTCCTCGGCGGACAACCCGTCCAGGCCTTCATGCAGCACACCGGCAAAACCCCGCGTGGTGGGAGCCTCTGCCGGAGCCTTGAAGAAGAGCCGCACGGCGCCGGCCGGGCCGCCGCCCTTTTCCGTCTCGATGGTCAGGAACAGCGGGGACTGGCACTCCACCACCTGTTCGAGCAGTTCGGGATGGTCCTTCAGGCGCTCGGGCAGTTCCGGCAGGCCCTGCGAGAACTCGAGCAGCAGTTGCAGCCGCTCGGGCTCCGTCAGGGCCTGGAAGTCGTCCACAATGGCCGCAAGGGCGGTGGGCAGTGCTTGAGTAGTCATCATTTCCAAGTTTACGCAGGATCCACAGGGGAGGCGGCGTCAGGCTCCGACGGCGACGGGAAAGGACCCGCGCTCGGCGCCCTTGACGATGGGCACGCGCACGGCGTTGCCCCACTCGGTCCACGAACCGTCGTAGTTGCGGACGGTTTCGAAGCCCAGGAGGTACTTCAGGGCGAACCAGGTGTGGCTGGAACGCTCGCCGATGCGGCAGTAAGCCACAACGTCGTCGCCTTCGGTCAGGCCGGCCTCGCCCAGGTAGAGGGCGTCGAGTTCCTCACGGCTGCGGAAAGTTCCGTCCGGCGCGGCCGCCCGGGCCCACGGAATGGAGGCAGCAGTAGGAATGTGGCCGCCGCGCAGCGCGCCCTCCTCGGGGTAGGCCGGCATGTGGGTGCGCTGGCCGGTGTATTCCTCGGGGGAGCGGACGTCGATCAGGGGCTTGCCCAGGTGGGCCAGCACATCTTCCTTGAAAGCGCGGATCGGAGCATCGTCGCGCTCAACGACCGGGTAGTCGCCCCGTGCCGGTGCAGGCCGGTCTGTGGTCAGTTCCCTGCCTTCGGCGATCCACTTGTCCCGGCCGCCGTCGAGCAGCCGCACATCCTGGTGTCCGAAGAGGGTGAAGACCCACAGCGCGTAGGCAGCCCACCAGTTGGACTTGTCACCGTAAATCACCACGGTGCTGTCGCGGGAGATGCCTTTCGACGCCGCCAGCTCGGCGAAAGCGGCGCCATCGACGTAGTCGCGGGTCACTTCGTCATTGAGGTCGGTGTGCCAGTCGATTTTCACGGCCCCCGGGATGTGACCTGTTTCGTAGAGGAGCACGTCCTCGTCGGACTCCACTACTACCAGCTGGCCGCTGGCCACGGCACCGTTTTCGACGGCGGCTGCAAGCCACTCAGTGGAGACCAGGCGCTCCGGGTGGGCGTAGGCTGCAAACTTTTCGTTCTGTTCAACCGGGTAAGACATGGCGTTGCCTTTCATCGAGAGCACGGGTAATCCGCGGGACCGGTGTTGGGACCTGCTCCCACACTAGCCAGCGCCCCAAGTGATGTCCGTATTCCGTTAACAGGAGGAAATGTTGCCTTCATCACGCATCCGCCAAGTGTGGCCGGCGCCACCGGGAGCGGCAGTACATTGCCGGTATCCTTTCTGGGGACCAACCACCAGCAGAACGGACCACCTTGGTACAGATCGAACAGCTTGCCGCCCGAACCCCCTCGGTATCGGTGGATGAGCTCCTCAAGGGTTTCTATCCTTCACCGCGGTTCGGCCAGGTGTCATTTGCAAGCTACCGCCCCGATCCCAAGCAGCCCAGCCAGGCGCACGCAGTACATGCCCTGCAGGGTTTTGCCGGGGGCGTTGGGTCCGGTGACGGGGGTGGCCTGTTCAAGAAGTTGTTCGGCAAAAAGGACACGTCCCGCGCCGGTATCTATCTGGACGGCGGCTTCGGTGTGGGCAAGACGCACCTGCTGGCCTCGCTGTGGCACGCTTCGCCCGGGCCCAAGGCCTTCGGCACGTTCGTGGAATACACCAACTTGGTGGGGGCGCTCTCCTTCCGCAAGACTGTGGAGGCGCTGAGCGGTTACAAACTCGTCTGCATCGACGAATTCGAGCTCGACGATCCGGGCGATACCGTGCTGATGTCGCGCCTGATGCGTGAACTCGCGGACGCCGGTGTGAAGCTTGCCGCCACATCAAACACCCTGCCGGGTTCGCTGGGTGACGGCAGGTTCGCCGCAGTGGACTTCCAGCGTGAAATCCAGGTGCTCGCGGACCAGTTCGACGTGGTCCGGATTGACGGCGAGGACTTCCGCCACCGCGGGCTTCCGGCAGCCCCGGCCCCCTTGAAGAACAGCGAACTGTCCGCCCATATGAAAGCCGAGTTCGATGGCAAGACGGTGGCGCAGGATGAGTTCAGCACCCTGATCGCCCACCTGGCCGGCGTGCACCCGAGCCGCTACCGCCAGCTGATCGACGGCATCGACGGCGTGGTGTGGCGGAACGTGGGAACCATTACCGAGCAGGCGGTGGCGCTTCGCTTTGTGGTGCTGGCTGACCGGCTCTACGACAAGGATGTGCCCATCCTGGCCAGCGGGGTTCCCTTCGACAAGCTGTTCACCGAGGAAATGATGACCGGCGGCTACATGAAGAAGTACTTCCGTGCAGTCTCACGCCTCACCGCACTGGCTCGTGAAGGCCAGAACCACGAGCCCTCCTAGCTTGAAGCCGGTGGCCGGCGCGGACTGAGTACCGCCCGCACTGCCAGGCCAATGGCCAGCGCCCAAAACGCGGAGCCGACGCCGGCAAGGCCCAGCCCGGAGGCTGCCATCAGGAAAGTGACGGCCGGAGCTATCCTGTCCTCCGGGTCCGCCAGCGCCGCCGAGATGGAACTTGCCAGCGTGCCCAGGAGCGCCAGGCCGGCCACTGCTTCCAGCATGCCTGGCGGTGCAGCGGCCACCAGGGTGACCAGTGCCGTGGAGAACGCAGCCAGCACAAGGTAGGCAAGCCCAGACGTAAAGCCCGCAACCCACCGCCTGCTCCGGTCCGGCCCCGCTTCTTCACCTGCTGCAAGTGCTGCGCTCAGTGCGGCAAGGTTGACGGCATGGGCGCCGAAAGGGGCTGCCAGGGCAGTCCCGGCGCCGGTCACCAGCATGGACGCACGCCACGGGGTGTCGTAGCCGAACGACCGGAGTACTGCCACCCCGGGAACGTTCTGGGATGCCATCGTCACCACAAAAAGCGGCAGGGCGATACCCGCCATCGCCTGCAGGCTGAACGTGGGGGCGGTCCAGTCGAAGGCAGGAAAAATTTCGGTCCCGTTCAGGGACGTGCCGCCCGCCGCCAGGGAAACGCCGATCACCACCAAGGCCACCAGCAGCGCCGCGGGCACCGACCAGCGGGGCGCGAACTTCATCATCACCAGCCAGCAGGCAATGACCGGGGCTATGAACAGCGGCACATCGGCCAAGGCTTTGAATGGCGCGAGGCAGAGCTGCAGCAACACGCCGGCAAGCATCGCCTGCGCCAGGGTTGCCGGGATCCTGGCCATCAGCCGTCCCAGGGCGGAGACCAGGCCGGTCATGGCGATCAGTATCCCCGCGGCAAGGAAGGCGCCGACGGCGGCCGGCCACCCGCCGTCGGCCGTTCCTGACGTTGCCAGCAGCGCAGCTCCGGGAGTGGACCACGCGAGGGTCACCGGCACTTTTGACCGCCAGGAAAGCCACAACACGCCCACTCCCACCGCCACGGTGAGTGCCAGCAGCCCGGAGGCGGCCTGCGCGGGGTCGGCCCCCACTGCCTTCAGCCCGGACAGGACCACGGCGAAAGACGAGGTAAAGCCCACCAGCGCGGTGACGATTCCTGCCACCACCGGCCTGGAATCCAGTGTGGATTGCCTGCCGGGCCGGTGGGTTTTGAGGGAAACGGGGGACTTCGCCATACGGGCAGGTTATCGGGACTGGCTCATTAGCCTTCAATCGGGCCGCAGCGTACAAGCGCCGGGAACCTGAGGCCTGTCCTCAAACGCCAAAGGTGCGGGTGCCGCCTCCCGGCGGGACCCGCACCCCGTTGACGTACTAGGGCAAAGCCCTGGCCAAATCCTGTTTACGGAGCCTTATCAACCGGCGGAACCGGGTTGACCGGCGGGACCTGCTCAGCGGCAGGTGCCGTGCCTGGGGTTCCGTTCTTGTCAATGAGCTTGGAAGCGCCATCCTGGATCTTGTTGACGTGACCGGAGTACTTGCCTCCGGTCTTGGTGTCGACTAAATCGCCGGCCTTGGTGATGCCGTTCTTGATGGCCTGCTCGTTGCCGCGGATGAGACCTTGAGCCTTGCCCTTTAGATCGTCAATCAGTCCCACGAGCACCTCCCTTCAATCGCGGAGCCAGGTCGCTCCTCGCGCCTTCGATCCTAGCCCTGCCAAGGAGGCGTGCCAAGGAAACCAGGCACTTTGGGCGTTCGCCCGGAGCGGATGCAGGAACACCGGCAGTCAAACGGGGCATGAAAAAAGCAGCTCCAGGGGAGCTGCTGAGTGTGGGCGATACTGGGATCGAACCAGTGACCTCTTCCGTGTCAGGGAAGCGCGCTACCGCTGCGCCAATCGCCCGGAACCGGAAGACCGGCATATGGGTTTATGAGAAGTAAGAGAGCGGACGACGAGATTCGAACTCGCGACATCCACCTTGGCAAGGTGGTGCTCTACCAGCTGAGCTACGTCCGCGTGTGCAGGACCGGTAAACCGGTGGTACTGCGGGCAAGTTGCCTTGCCAGTGGGCGATACTGGGATCGAACCAGTGACCTCTTCCGTGTCAGGGAAGCGCGCTACCGCTGCGCCAATCGCCCATGTTCATTCGGAGAGTATCCGAAATACCATGGTTTTCACCGAGGTGGGTACGGGATTCGAACCCGTGTATACGGCTTTGCAGGCCGCTGCCTCGCCTCTCGGCCAACCCACCGTGTTAGCGCCGATTCAAAAGAACCTTTGCCGTGACAGTGTCCTGCGAGCGGACGACGAGATTCGAACTCGCGACATCCACCTTGGCAAGGTGGTGCTCTACCAGCTGAGCTACGTCCGCATTTTGGAGGGCTGATTCGCTGCCGTTCCCGGCATTTCCTCGCTTTCCAACGAGTAAAAACAATATAGGAGGTTCGGGGATTCTCCAAATCGTCTCCCGCAAAGGGGGACACAATGGCGCTGCTTCCCAGCAATCACGCGGATTTTTCCAAGTTACAGGCGTGTAATTCACGACGGCGGCGCAGGTCTTTGCGGGAGGGTTGCCCTTATGGAAGGGGCTGGGTGGGAGGCGCGCCGCCCGAGTCCTTCGCTTCCGTGTGCAGCTTTACCAATACAGTTGAGTGCCTGAAGCGGTGCCGCTTCCGGCCGATTTCCGAAATGGCCGCAAGGTCCGCTAACATTCAAATGCATCAGGGCGATTGGCGCAGTGGTAGCGCGCTTCGTTCACACCGAAGAGGTCACTGGTTCGAACCCAGTATCGCCCACCGCATATGGTCCGTTTCCGCTCATCAGCAGCGGAAACGGACCATTTTTTGTGCGTGCGGACATTCTGTCAGCCCCTTGTGAAAGAGTTTTTCTTATGACAGCTCCACTTCTTGCCCATGCCACGGAATACGGGCGGATGTACGCCCGGTCCACCTCCGAGCACTTCTCCGTCCCGTCCATCACCACGGTGATCGGCCAGCAGCCGCACGGGCTCGACGGCTGGTTCGGGTACATGGGCGCCAGCAGCCTGGCCAAGGATCCGCTGCTGGCCGACTGCCTGGGAAGCCCCGCCAAAATCAAACAGGCAGTCAATCGGGCAGCCAAAGCAGCGGAAACCTACCGGGACGAGGCCGCCAAGCGCGGGGACCGCGTGCATTTCTACTGCGAGCAGGTGGCCCTGCGGGCCCTGGGCCGTCCCCACGGCATGAAGGAAGCGCGCGAGGCCCTCGCAGCCAACGGCGAAGAAGCCTTCGCCGTCCGGTTCGACGAATGGTGGGAGCTTTTCCAGGTTGAACCCATCGCCCCCGAGATCACCGTCTGGAACAACTCCGTGGGATACGCCGGAACCCTGGACCTCGTGGCACGGATCAACGGCCGGATCTGCCTTATCGATTACAAAACCAAGGGCACCACCCGTGACGGCCTGGTCAAGCCGCTGGACGACAAAGTAGTCATGCAGCTGGTGGCCGGCATGAAAGCCGAGGAGAGCCTGGTGGATCCTGAAGCCGGTACCTGGGAGCCGTGGAAGTACGGCGAAAACCCGGTCCTGCTGGCCGTGGCCATTGGCGAGACCGAGGTCCGCCCCGTCCGCGCCAACCCCGAGGTCCTCAAGCACCACTGGTGGAAGTTCTGCGCCCTGCGGCGTGTGTGGGAGCTGTCCGCGGACACTATTTCAGCGGGCACCGCGCTCCTGCCCATCGCCCCTCCGCCTCTCGCGCAGGTACAGCCCGCCTAGGTACGCGGGTGCAGGGACAGCCCGGGAGTTGTCTGCGCCTAAACTGGATTGGTCCCCTTTGCCGCCTACCGTAAGGACAAACAGCGCATGGCTATTCTGAATATCCGCATCATCGGTGATCCTGTGCTCCGCACAGTTGCCGATCCTGTGACGGATTTCGGGCCTGAGCTGGCCAAGCTGGTGGCGGACATGACTGAAACCATGGAAGACGTCGACGGCGCCGGCCTCGCCGCGCCTCAAATCGGCGTCAGCAAGCGAGTCTTCACCTACCGCATTGACGGCGTGGAGGGGCACATCATTAACCCTGTGCTCGAAAACAGCGAGGACTTCCAGCCGGACCACGTGGAAGGCTGCCTCTCCATCCCGGGCCTGGGTTTCCCGGTCAAGCGTTACCGCGCCACCCGCGTCACCGGCGTCGATATGCACGGCAACCCCGTCACCGTCGAGGGCGAGGGGATGCTGGCACGCTGCTTCCAGCACGAGAATGACCACCTGGACGGCATCCTCTACACCGACAGGCTGGAAGGGGAGGACCGCAAGGCTGCCCTGCGTTCCATTCGCAACGCCAACTACGACTCCATCACGGAAAAGACGACGGCGAAACGCGCCAAGACTGTCGGCTCCAGTTTCGGGGGCTCAAGCTTTGGCGGCGCAACGTCCGGCTCCAGCTTCGGTGCAGGCGCGGCTGGTACCAACGGGTGAGGGTCCTTTTCGCGGGAACCCCCGCCGTTGCTGTCCCGTCCCTTAATGCCCTCGTCGAAGCAGGCTTCGACGTCGTGGCTGTCCTTACCAGGCCCGACGCACCTATCGGCCGGAAGCGCGTCATGACGCCGTCGCCGGTGGCTGCCCGGGCAGCCGAGCTCGGGATCGAGGTGATCCACGCGTCCCGGATCAACGATGAAACCATCGCCCGGATTACCGCGGCCGGTCCCGACGTCGCTGCAATTGTGGCCTACGGCGGGCTGGTCCCGCCCGCGGCGCTTGGCATCCCGCGGCACGGGTGGATTAACCTCCATTTCTCCCTCCTTCCAGCCTGGCGCGGTGCCGCCCCCGTGCAGCGCGCCGTGATGGCCGGGGACGACATCACCGGCGCTGTGACCTTCCAGTTGGAGGAGGGCCTGGACACCGGACCGGTGTTCGGAACCCTGACGGAAACGGTGGGCCCCGACGATACCGCCGGGGAGCTCCTGGAACGGCTGTCGCACAGTGGCGGCGTGCTGCTCGCCCAGACACTCTCGGCCATTGACACCGGCAAAGCCGCCGCTGTGCCGCAGACCGGTGAGGTCTCCCTGGCACCCAAGCTGACCCTCGACGACGGTCGCCTGGACTGGAAGCACCCGGCCCTGGCGATCGGACGGCAGGCGCGGGGAGTCACTCCGGAACCGGGAGCCTGGACAATCCTGGAGGGGCAGCGGATCAAGCTGGAGCCCGTCCGGCTGCGGCCGGATGTCTCGCAGCTGGCGCCCGGTGCCGTGTCAATCCAAGACAAGAGCGTGCTGGTGGGAACCGGTTCGCACGCCGTGGAGCTGACCCGGGTCCAGCCCGCCGGCAAAAAGATGATGGCCGCTGCTGACTGGGCACGCGGCATGGCTTCCCTTGAAAGCGTGGTGTTCGAATGAGCGGTTCCGGAGACAACCAAGGCGGCCGCGGAAGAACCGGCGGCGATTCAGGCGGACAACGTGGCGGCTCCGGCGGCGGCAGCCAGCGCGGAAGCGGCCGCGGTAACGGCGGGCCGCGCGATTCCAGCAACCGCAACGCCAAGGGCCGGGAACGGAACCGCGCCGCGCAGCGCAGCTTCACTGACAGCGCGCCCTCCCAGCGGACCCGCCGGGCTGATCCTGCCCGGCTGGTAGCGTTCGAAGTCCTCCGGGCCGTGGCCGCCGCGGACGCCTATGCCAACCTGGTGCTGCCGGCACGGATCCGGCACCACGGACTGGACAAGCGGGATGCCGGGTTCGCCACCGAACTCAGCTACGGGGCCCTTCGCGGCCAGGGAACGTACGACGCCATCCTGGCCCGCTGCGTTGACCGTCCACTGGACCAGCTGGACCCGGCCATCCTGGACGCCCTCCGGCTCGGAGTCCACCAGCTGCTCGCCATGCGTGTTCCCGCGCACGCAGCGCTGGACCAGACCGTCGGCCTGGCCCGCGCCGTCATCGGCGCGGGACCCTCAGCCCTCATCAACGCAGTCCTCCGCAAAGTGGCTGCCAACACCCTCGAGGAATGGCTGGAGCTGCTGACCGGCGGCGAAACAGACGAGACCAAGGTTGCGTCCCTCCGCCACGCGCATCCCGAGTGGATTGTCCGCGCCATGCGCCAGTCGCTGGTGGCGCATGGGCGTCCGGCCTCGGAAATCAACGACCTCCTGGAAGCCGACAACGCCGCACCGGTTGTTAACCTGGTGGCCCTGCCCGGCATCGGAAGCCTCGATGAAGCCCTTGAGAACGGAGCCGCTCCCGGCGAACTGGTGGAAGGCTCCGCACTCTCCAGCGGAGGGGACCTTGGCCGGCTTGCCTCAGTGCGGGAGGGCAGTACCAGGGTCCAGGATGTCGGCTCACAGCTGGTGGCACGGGCCATGGCCGCCGTTGACCTTGTAGGGCGCCGCAGCGCCGGCGACGACGATGGAGTTGACACAAAGCACGACGGCGAAGCCTGGCTGGACCTGTGCGCAGGCCCCGGCGGCAAGGCCGCTTTGCTCGGTGCGCTGGCGAGCCAGAGGGGAGCCACCCTGCTGGCCAATGAACCCGCACCCCACCGGGCCAAGCTGGTCAGCCAGGCACTGTCCGCCGTGCCTCGGGACACATGGCAGGTCAGGACCGGCGACGGCCGCGACGTCGGCACCGAGAAGCCCGAAGTCTTTGACCGCGTGCTCGTGGACGTCCCCTGCAGCGGATTGGGCGCGCTGCGGCGCAGGCCCGAATCCCGCTGGCGCCGCACTCCCAAGGACCTGGCAGACCTGGGCCCGCTCCAGCGCGAGCTGCTCAAATCTGCGTTGGCTGCCGTCCGTCCGGGCGGCGTCGTGGCGTATGTGACCTGCTCGCCCCACCCTGCCGAAACAACCGCTGTGGTGGCCGATGCACTCCGTAAGCGCGATGACCTCGAACTGCTGGAGGCCGGGGAGGTCCTGGACAGTGTGAGCCTGACCGGGAATCTCGGCGCGGGGCACGAGTCCACCGCCCAGCTGTGGCCCCACGTCCATGGCACCGACGCCATGTTCCTTGCCCTGATCCGCAAAAAGCCCTGATCGGTAAGAAGCACTGACCCGGCAACAGCCCTGATTCCCAAGCACTCCGCACTAAGCACCGACTTCCCCGGAATCCTGCACCGTGAAAGGTATCCCCGTGACCCAATGCTGCATCAACCCGAGCATCCTCTCCGCCGACTTCGTCAACCTTGAGGCCGAGCTCAAGCGCATCAGCAATGCGGATGCGGTGCACGTGGACGTGATGGACAACCATTTCGTGCCCAACCTCACTATTGGCCTGCCGGTGGTCCAGCGGATCCAGGCAGTGAGCCCCGTGCCCCTGGATGCGCACCTGATGATTGCCGACGCCGACCGCTGGGCGCCGGGATTCGCGGATGCCGGCCTGGCATCGGTCACCTTCCACGCCGAGGCTGCGATCGCCCCGATCAAGCTGGCACGCGAACTGCGGGCGAGGGGTTCGAAGGCAGGCATGGCGCTGCGGCCGGGAACACCCGTGGAGCCGTATCTGGACATGCTGTCCGAACTGGACATGCTGCTCATCATGACAGTGGAGCCAGGCTTCGGCGGGCAGGCCTTCCTGGACGTGACCTTGCCCAAAATCCGGCGCGCCAGGAAAGCCATCGACGGTTCCGGCATCGGCGTGGCCATCCAGGTGGACGGCGGCATCACCGAGGACACCATCACCCGCGCCGCCGAGGCCGGCGCAAACGTCTTCGTGGCCGGTTCCGCCGTATACGGTGCCGATGACCCCGCCGCCGCGATTGACCGGTTGCGGCAGTCAGGCAGCGAAACGTTACGTTCCGCGGCGGAATAACAGGGAGTCCTCTGCCGTTATGGCACAATAGCAACACACATACGTGCTCCGGGGTCGGTGTAAGTCCGAACCGGCGGTGACAGTCCGCGACCCGCGAGCCGGTGGTTTCCTTCGGGAGGACACCGGCAGACGGTTGAACCGGTGGAATTCCGGTACCGACAGTTAAAGTCTGGATGAGAGAAGCACGTACAGCTGTTTCTGCGGCGTCTTGGGACGCCGCGGCGTTCTGCTGTCGTATACCCCCGGAGCCATCGCGGTTCGAGAGGGAAGGAACGACACAAGCATTATGAACCGTTTGCGATGGCTCTTTGAGGCCACTATTCCTGCTGCCGGCATGCCTGCCGGCCCAACCATCGGTGCCGCCACGTGACGGCCGGAGTGGTTACAGCTTTTACTGCTGCTGAAACCACCGCCATGGCCACCGCCCTGAAGGCTGCCCTCAACGGTCCCCGCGGTGCGAATCCCCTGGTGGGTGCCGTCGTCGTCGATCCTGACGGGCGCGAACTGGTGACCGGATTCCACCGCGGCGCCGGCACCGCCCACGCCGAAGTGGATGCCATTGCGCAGGCAGCTGCTGCCGGGATCAATCTCTCCGGCTGCACCATGCTGGTCACCCTTGAACCCTGCAACCACATCGGCCGCACCGGCCCCTGCGCCCGGGCGATCATCGACGCCGGGATCACCGACGTTATCTATGCTGTGGACGACCCCCACGATCCGGCCGCGGGCGGGGCAGCCACCCTCCGGGAAGCAGGCGTGCGCGTCCGCGCCGGACTCGGTGCCGGCGAAGCGCTGGACCTGAACCGTCAGTGGTTTGAGGCGGTGGCGGCGAAACGCCCGTTCGTCACCCTTCACGTCGCGCAGACCCTGGACAGCCGCATCGCTGCCGAAGACGGCACCAGCCAGTGGATTTCCTGCCCGGAATCCCTCGCCGACAACCACGCCATCCGCGGGCGCATTGACGCCATCCTCGTCGGCACGCAGACGGTGCTGGTGGACAACCCACGTCTCACCGCGAGGGACGCCGCGGGCACCCCGGCCAGCAAACAACCCGTGCGCGCTGTTATGGGGCTGCGCGACATTCCGGCGGACGCCGCCGTCCACGGAGCCGACGGCCTGGTGCTGCACCTGCCCACCCGCGACCCCCACGAAGCCCTGTCCAGCCTGTACGCGAATGGAATCCGCCACCTGATGGTCGAGGGCGGATCGCGGATACTCAGCGCTTTCCTCGCGGCCGGACTGGTGGACGAACTCATTGTCTACCTGGCGCCCACACTGCTCGGTTCCGGAACTGCCGCCCTCACCGGCCTGGGAATCACCACCCTCGCTGATGCGCAGCACTGGGAGTGGGACGCATCCGACGGCGGCGCCGTCCGGACACTGGGCCGTGACCTAAGACTCCACCTCCGACCGCAACGCACTGTTGCCCTCGACCCACAACCGTCCCGCGCCACCGCGGAGCAAGCCCAGGGAGGCTACTGATGTTTACTGGAATTATTGCCGAGCAGGGGCAGGTCCTGTCCATGGAAAGGGACGGCGACGCCAGCGCCACCCTCCGGTTGCGCGCGCCGGGAACCACTGAGGGGCTGGCCCTGGGCGGGTCCATTGCCGTGAACGGTGTTTGCCTGACTGCCACTGACATCGACGGCAAGGAGTTCAGCGTGGACGTGATGGGGGAGACCCTGGTCCGCAGCACCATCGGTGAACTTGCACCGGGCGACGCCGTCAACCTTGAACGCTGCGTTCCCGCCGGCGGACGGCTTGACGGACACGTGGTGCAGGGCCACGTGGACGGCGTCGGCGTGCTGCTGGAACGCGAGCCGCTGGGCAACTGGGACCGGCTCCGCTTCGGCGTCCCTGCAAACCTGGCCCGCTACATCGCAGAAAAGGGATCCATTGCCATCGACGGCGTGTCCCTCACCGTCACCGCCGTCAGCCCCGCCGCAGAGCAGGAACCCTGGTTCGAAGTGGGACTGATCCCCACCACCCTGGCTGAAACCGGGCTCGGTACCAAAGTCGCCGGCAGCCGGGTGAACCTGGAAGTTGACGTGCTGGCCAAGTACACCGAACGCCTGCTGGCGTTCAGCACGGCAGCGCCCGGCGCTGTTGAAGGAGGAACACGATGAACGCCGCCGTCCGAGTCGAACCCGAGGTGGCCACCGCTGACCACTCCCGCCCTCGGGAGAACCCCGCCGTACGGCTGAGCACCATCGAAGAAGCGGTCCAGGCCATCGCCGCGGGCAGGCCCGTGCTGGCCGTGGACAACGAGGACCGCGAAAACGAAGGCGACATCATTTTCGCCGCCCAGTCCGCCACGCCCGCGTTGATGGGCTGGACCATCAGATACAGCTCCGGCGTCATCTGCGTCCCGCTGTCCGGAGAACGCGCCGATGCCTTGGACCTGCCTCCCATGGTGGAAGTCAACCAGGACGCGAAGGGCACCGCATACACCGTTTCCTGCGATGCTGCCACAGGCGTCAGCACCGGAATTTCCGCCACGGACCGGGCCCTCACGGCCAGGGTGCTCGCCGATCCGCAGTCGGAGCCGGCGTCCGTGACGCGCCCTGGGCATATTTTCCCGCTGCGTGCGGTTGACGGTGGTGTGCGGGAACGTCCCGGCCACACCGAAGCCGCAGTGGACCTGTGCCGCCTGGCCGGCCTGGAACCTGTGGCCGTGATCGCTGAAGTAGTGTATGACGACGGCGAAATGATGCGGCTGGACGGGCTCCGTGCCTTCGCTGCTGAACACGGATGCCCCCTGATTTCGATTCAGGACCTGGTGGCCTACCTCGACGCGGAGGGCACATCGGACGGTATTACCCGGGCAGCACGCGCGGGCGAAGAAGAGGAGATACGATGACGGCTTCCGCAGCTTCGGGCAACGGCCACCTGCCTGCCTCAGGCAACGGCCACCACAAGGCCGAATCCGCACCTGGCCACCACCACGCGGAGGGCAACGGCCATACACCCCATCCCGTCAGCGCCGGTCCCATCGTGCAGCTGCCCACAGCTTTCGGTGATTTCGTGGCCCAGGCCTGGACGGACCTGGTCACCGGCCACGAGCACCTGGCGGTCAGCTCTCCGAACCCGCCCAAGGATGGAAAAGCGCCCCTGGTCCGGCTGCACTCCGAATGCCTCACCGGGGATGTTTTTGGTTCGTACCGCTGCGACTGCGGCGAGCAGCTTGCCTACGCCCTGGAAATGATCCGCGAACACGGCGGGACGTTGCTGTATCTGCGCGGGCAGGAAGGCAGGGGCATCGGCCTCGCCAACAAGATCAAGGCCTACGCACTGCAGGAGGCCGGCTTCGACACAGTGGAGGCCAACGAACAGCTTGGCCTGCCGGTGGACGCCCGCTGCTACAAAGCGGCCGCCCAGGTGCTGGCCGAAATGGGGCTGCACGAGGTGCGACTGTTGAGCAACAACCCGGACAAGCAGAACAGGCTGGCGAAGGCCGGCGTCAAGGTGGTGGAAATGGTCCCCACCGAGGTGCCCTCGCGCGACCAGAACATCCGGTACCTGCAGACCAAGAAGGACCGCATGGAGCACCGCCTGGTGCTTGGCTCCCACGTGGGCCCGGTGCCGGTAGCCAGTCCCGGCGCCGGCTTCGAGCACGAACAAGACTGAACAGCACATTTCGCTGCTGACCCAACACAACGAACGGAACAGTACTGACCTATGAGCGGACACGGCGCCCCCGACATCGACCTCTCCACCCTCAACCCGGCCGAAACGTCCCAGCTGAAGCTGGCCATCGTCGCGGCCAGCTGGCACACCCAGATCATGGACGGCCTCCTGGACGGTGCCCTGCGCGCGGCCAAGGACGCCGGCATCGCCGAGCCCACCGTCCTGCGGGTGCCGGGCAGCTTTGAGTTGCCGGTGGCAGCCGCGCGCCTCGCGCCGCACTTCGACGCCGTGGTGGCCCTCGGCGTCGTGATCCGCGGCGGCACGCCGCACTTCGAGTATGTCTGCCAGGCCGCGACGTCGGGACTCACCGACGTGAGCGTCCGCACCGGCGTCCCCGTGGGCTTTGGCGTCCTGACCTGCGACACCGAGCAGCAGGGCCTGGACCGTGCCGGCCTCCCCGGCTCGAAGGAAGACAAGGGCCACGAGGCTGTGACCGCGGCCCTGGCCACCGCAGTGGTGCTGAAGCAGTACCGCAGCCAGCAGTAGGGCTTGCTGACAGGGGCAGATGGCGGGCGCGTGTGTGTTCACTCACATCGCGCCCGTCATGCAACGGCCCGACAAGCGCCCTTTGGACCGCAGCAAGTAGGCTGGAGGGCGTGAAGAATTTCGAGACGCTGTTCGCTGAGCTCAGCGAGAAGGCAGCCGCCCGCCCGGAAGGCTCCCGCACCGTCGCTGAATTGGACTCCGGTGTCCACGGCATCGGCAAAAAAGTCGTTGAAGAAGCAGCCGAAGTATGGATGGCTGCCGAATATGAATCCGATGAAGCGGCGGCCGAGGAAATCTCCCAGCTGCTGTACCACCTGCAGGTTCTGATGCTCGCCAAAGGCCTGACCCTGGAAGACGTCTACAAGCATCTGTAGCCACCAGTCCGGCGCGCCCTCTGCCCGCCGGTGCCTGCCGTGGCCTGCACTGCTTGAACACCTGGACATTTCCACATTTAGAAAGATTTCCCCATGCTGCGAGTAGCTGTCCCCAACAAGGGTTCCCTGTCCGAAGCCGCCTCCGCAATGTTGTCCGAAGCCGGATACCGCCAGCGCCGAGATACCCGCGAGCTGGTGATGGTGGACCCGGACAACGACATCGAGTTCTTCTTCCTCCGTCCCCGCGACATCGCCGTGTACGTGGGCCAGGGAACGCTCGACGTCGGCATCACCGGCCGTGATCTGCTGCTGGACGCAGAGGTGGAGGCAGAGGAACTGCTTCCACTCGGTTTCGCCGCCTCCACGTTCCGCTTCGCCGGCCCGGTCGGGGATTTCGGCAAGGTTGAGGAGCTGGAAGGCAAGCGCCTGGCCACCAGCTACGACGGCCTGCTGCGCGGCTACCTCGCCGAACGCGGCATCAACGCCAAGGTGGTCCGCCTCGACGGCGCCGTGGAGTCCTCGGTCCGGCTCGGAGTTGCCGACGCTATTGCCGACGTCGTGGAAACCGGCAACACGCTCAAGGCCGCCGGGATGGAAATCTTCGGCGACCCCATCCTCAAGTCCGAGGCTGTCCTGATCCGGCGCACCGGCGCAGGCGGTGCCGCGAACGGCACAGCCAAGGAGATCGAGGTCCTGATCCGCCGGCTGCAGGGTGTGCTGGTGGCGCGCCAGTACGTCCTGATGGATTACGACATCCGCAAGGAACTCGTGGAACAGGCCGCCGCGTTGACGCCGGGCCTGGAATCGCCCACGGTCTCGCCGCTGCGGGACTCGGAATGGGTGGCCGTTCGCTCCATGGTGCCCAAGCGCGAAACCAACCGGATCATGGATGAGCTGTACGACCTCGGGGCCCGCGCCATCCTGGTCAGCAGCATCCACGCCTGCCGCATCTGATTCCAGGCAGCGGATCCCAGCGCGACATCCACTACAGAATTTCCAGGAGTTTCCCATGGCAGTAGCCGTACGCGTCATTCCCTGCCTCGACGTGGACGCCGGGCGCGTCGTCAAAGGCGTTAACTTCGAGGGCCTCCGCGACGCCGGCGACCCCGTGGAGCTCGCCCACCGGTACGACAACGCCGGTGCCGATGAATTGACCTTCCTTGACGTCACCGCGTCTTCCGGCAACCGCGAAACCACCTTCGACGTGGTCCGCAGGACCGCCGAGGAAGTGTTCATTCCGCTGTGCGTTGGCGGCGGCGTGCGCGGGGTTGCCGAGGTGGACAAGCTGCTCCGCTTCGGTGCGGACAAAGCCTCCATCAACACCGCAGCCGTTGCCCGGCCCGAGGTCATCGACGAAATCACCCGGCATTTCGGTTCCCAGGTCCTCGTCCTGTCCGTGGACGCTCGCCGCACCCGCCCCGGATCCCAGCCCACGCCGTCGGGCTTTGAAGTAACCACCCACGGCGGACGGACCGGCACCGGGATCGACGCCATCGCCTGGGCCAAGGAAGCCGCGGACCGCGGTGTGGGGGAGATCCTGCTGAACTCCATCGACGCCGACGGCACCAAGGACGGGTTCGACCTCGAACTCATCAAACTGGTCCGCGCTGCCGTCAAAGTCCCCATCATCGCCTCCGGCGGTGCGGGGGAGCCGGCGCACTTCCCGCCCGCCGTCGCGGCCGGCGCTGACGCGGTCCTGGCCGCATCGATCTTCCACTGGGGCCCGGACGACATGATGTCCCAGGTTAAGAACGCGATCCGGGAAGCAGGCTTCGAAGTCCGCTAGCCGCCGGGCTAAAGCAACGCGGAGTCATTTCCGGCCCACAAACCTCGGTTTATTGGGCGTTTAGTGACCTCGCGTTGCTTGGTTAAAGGCCTACTTCGGCTGACTGGAGGAGGGCGACGGCGTCGGGCTGGCCTTCGAAGGTGACCAGGGCGTGGCGCGTGCGGCCGTGGGCGTGCATGAGCAGCTCGCCCGGCTCGCCAACGATTGCGACCGAAACAGGGGCCCGCTTGGCCACGTGCCGCGGGCCCGACGGCCGCACCAGCACAATGCCGAGGTCGACGCCCCGGTACAGGATGGCGGCACGCTTCACCAGCTCATCCCACAGCGCTTCCGAATACGCCTCATCCAGTGCCCTCGGTGCCCAACGGTCCACTGCGCGGCGGACGTCCTCGGTGTGCACGAAGTATTCGATCAGGTTGGAGCTTTCGTCCAGTGCCTTGATGTTCATCGGGGACAGCGCCGGCGGTCCGGCCCGGAACGTGTTCACGAGTCCCGTGTACGCTTCGGGCGTGGTCAGCTTCGCTGCCAGCTTGGCTGTGGCCTGGTCCGAAGCCTTGGCCAGGCGCTTGATGATCAATCCGAGCCCTACAGCGGCTTTGCGCTCACGCAGATACAGGTGCGCGGCAAGGTCCCTGGTGCGCCAGCCTTTGCAGAGTGTGGGCGCGTCAGGGCCGGCCGCAAGCAGGGTCTCGGCCAGGACTTCTCGGGACGGGTCGACGAAATGCATCACTTGTGAAACTAGCACGACACCCGTGCAGTTGGGCAGCGCGGCCGCCGGTGCTGGCGTGCCGTTGTTCACACACGATTCCGGGCACGGCAAAGGCACTAGACTTGACCTGATGTCTGAGCAGCCCGCCCCCGTCCCCACTCCTGCTTCCACCCTGCCCGCAGCACCCTGGCCGGGCGCGGCGGGAACTCCTGAAGGCACCCCTGCGGCCGGCCCGCTGCCGTCCGAACTGGCCGCCGCGCTGAAGCGGGACAGTGCAGGACTCGTGGCCGCCGTCGTGCAGCAGTTCGACACCAACGAGGTGCTGATGCTCGGCTGGATGGACGACGAAGCATTGCACCGCACCATGACCACGGGGCGCGTCACGTTCTACTCCCGCTCCCGGCAGGAGTACTGGCGCAAGGGAGACACCTCCGGGCACGTGCAGTGGGTGAAGTCCGTGGCCATGGACTGCGACGGCGACGCCCTCCTGGTGCGGGTGGACCAGGTGGGCGCCGCGTGCCACACCGGCACCCGCACCTGCTTCGACGGCAGGGAGCTGGCTGTCACCACAGGCCAGGCACTCTGACTTTCTTCCGCTGACCGCAGCCAGCCTGCGGCAGGCAGGGGGGTGTTGGCCACCCCTGCAACCATTGCGCAACAGGTACCGGCGCAGGCCCATGAAGCGCCGGCCCACCAGAACCAGAACCGGCCCCGACGAGAACAGGCGGAACAGCATAGCCATGCAGGACCTTGGAACCATCAGCCCAAGCCTCGAGGAGTTCCGGGAACTGGCCGGCCACAGCCGCGTCATCCCCGTCCGGCTCAAAGTACTCGCCGACGCTGAAACGCCCATCGGCTTGTACCGCAAGCTCGCCCAGGGGCAGCCCGGAACATTCCTGATGGAGTCTGCAGCCGTGGGCGGGGCATGGTCCCGCTACTCGTTCATCGGCGCCCGGTCCCGGGCCACCCTGACCACCAAGGATGGTAAAGCCCACTGGCTGGGAGAGCCGCCAGTGGGAGTCCCGGTGGGCGGGAGCCCGGTGGACGCCGTCCGCGACACCATCGAAGCACTGCGCACTGACCGGTTTGAGGGCCTGCCGCCGTTCACCTCCGGCCTGGTGGGTTTCCTCGGCTGGGAAACAGTGCGCCACTGGGAACGTCTGGTCAGTCCGCCCGAGGACGACCTGCAGCTGCCGGAGATGGCGCTGAACCTCGTCACGGACATGGCGGTCCACGACAACGTGGACGGCACCGTGCTGCTGATCGCCAACGCCATCAACTTCGATGACAGTTCCGAACGCGTGGACGACGCATGGCACGACGCCGTTGCCCGGGTCAAGGCGCTCCTCACCCAAGTCAGCACTCCCGTTGCCCAGCCCGTGTCAGTGCTGGCCCCTGCCGCGCTGGACTTTGCCGCCAGCGTGCAGGAACGCTGGGACGAGGCCGAGTACCTGGCAGCCCTTGACCGCGGCAAGGAAGCAATCGTCGACGGCGAAGTGTTCCAGGTGGTGATTTCCCGCCGCTTCGAAATGGAGTGCAAGGCTTCAGCCCTGGACGTCTACCGGGTCCTGCGCAACACCAACCCCAGCCCGTACATGTACATCTTCAGCCTCGAGGACGCCGATGGCCGGGAATACTCGATCGTCGGGTCCTCGCCTGAGGCACTGGTCACCGTGACCGGTGAAGAGGTCATCACCCACCCCATCGCCGGTTCCCGGCCGCGCGGCAAGACGGTGGAAGCGGACAAGGCCCTCGCCGAGGAACTGCTCGCGGACCAGAAGGAACGCGCCGAACACCTGATGCTGGTGGACCTGTCCCGCAACGACCTTTCCAAGGTGTGTGTCGCGGGAACCGTGGATGTCACGCAGTTCATGGAGGTGGAGCGCTTCAGCCACATCATGCACCTGGTTTCCACCGTGGTGGGCCAGCTCTCGCCACAGGCCAAGGCCTACGACGTGCTGAAGGCCACCTTCCCGGCAGGCACACTCTCCGGCGCACCGAAACCCCGCGCCCTGCGGCTCCTCGATGAGCTCGAACCGCACCGCCGGGGCATCTACGGGGGAGTGGTGGGCTACCTCGACTTCGCGGGCGACATGGACATGGCCATCGCCATCCGCTCCGCACTGCTGCGCGAAGGCCGGGCCTATGTCCAGGCAGGCGGCGGCATCGTGGCCGACTCCGTGAACCCCACCGAGGCCCTCGAAACCGTGAACAAGGCCGCCGCCCCGTTGCGCGCCGTGCACACGGCAAGTTCCCTGCAGAACATCACTGCAGACTCCCTTTCCGCGGAATCTGAAGGCGCTGTATCCGGCGGGACGGACTCCTGATGCCTGGTGTCCCCCGGAACGCCGAACCGGCAGCGGAACAGCCCGGGACAGCAACGAAGCGTGCCACACCCGCCTGGGCCCGCAAGTCCACGCTGGTGCTGCTGGTAGCCGTCCTGGCGCTGGCAGTCTTCGGCACCACCACCCAGACGTGGCTGACCGTCACGCTGGACCCGGACCAGGTGGGCCAGTCCGGTACCGCCCAGACGGCACTGGAGGTACAGGGCAGCAAGGCTGCCACTGCCGTCACCGCGCTGGCCCTCGTGGCCCTCGCCGGCGGGCTGGCAGACGCGATCGCAGGCAGGATCGCCCGGTGGATCATCACCGCCATCATCCTCCTGGCCTCGGCCGGGATTATCGCCGCTGCCGCCACCGTCCTGGCTGACCCGCTGGCGGCAGCCCAGGGTGCCATCGCCGCAGCCACCGGTGTCACCGGCAGCGAGGCTCAAGTGGCCGTCGCGGCTTTCCCGGTCCTCGCCGTCGTGGCAGGCTGCCTGCTGGCGCTGGCCGCGCTGCTCATCATTCCGGCCAGCCGGTACTGGAAATCCCGGACCAAATATGACGCGCCCACCATCAGCGGAACCGCGGCCGCGTCAGGACCGGTTGACGAGATCGACAGCTGGGACCGGCTCTCCCGCGGCGACGATCCCACATAAACAGGCCACGGGCTGCCCCGGCCCGCCCAGCCCGGCGGCACAATACGCGGCGGGCAGCCAAAAAATGGCAGAATGTAAGCAGTATCCACCCTGAGGAGATTTTCCATGAGCAAAGCACCTGCATCCGTTTCCAAGTCAGGCACCCGCACGGTTGCCCCCGGCGCCATTGACCACAGCCAGGAACTCGGCCACGGCAACAGCCCCGCGGCCTGGACCTGCGTCATTGTGATGCTGGTAGGCGCCCTCATCGCATCAATCGCCTTCGTTATCGCCAGCACCCCCATCTTCATCGCCGGTATCGCCGTGATGGTCGTCGGCCTTATCCTCGGCTACATCATGCGCAAGGCAGGCTACGGCGTCGAAGGCAGCAAGCTGAAGAACTCCGGCCACTGATGGCAACTGTTCTCGATGACATCAACGCCGGTGTCAGGGAGGATATGGACGCCCGGAAACGCCTTGTTTCCCTGGCTGAACTGAAGGACCTGGCCCAGGCCGCAGCACCGGCCCGTGACCCCTGGGCTGCCCTCGGTGGTCCCTCCCAGTCACGTGACCAGCTCAAAGTCATCGCGGAAATCAAGCGGCGCAGCCCTTCCAAAGGCGACCTCGCAGCCATTGGCGACCCTGCGTCACTTGCGCGGCAGTATGCCGACGGCGGTGCCTCCGTCATCAGCGTCCTCACCGAACAGCGCCGCTTCAACGGGTCCCTGGCGGACCTCGACGCCGTGCGCGCGGCGGTGGACGTGCCCTTGCTGC
The DNA here is from genome assembly GCF_030209335.1 of Pseudarthrobacter sp. fls2-241-R2A-168. Classification (NCBI taxonomy): domain Bacteria; kingdom Bacillati; phylum Actinomycetota; class Actinomycetes; order Micrococcales; family Micrococcaceae; genus Pseudarthrobacter; species Pseudarthrobacter sp. fls2-241-R2A-168. Next base: position 20,388 of record NZ_JARVSG010000015.1, on the reverse strand, counting down.
GCAAGGACTTCACCCTCGACGAGTACCAGATCTGGGAGGCCCGGGCCCACGGCGCGGACCTCATCCTGCTGATCGTGGCGGCGCTCTCCGACGCGCAGTTGAACGAGTTCTCGGCATTGAGCCGGGAACTGGGCATGAACGTTCTCGTGGAAACGCACACCGAAGAGGAAATCGAGCGGGCGGTCGCAGCCCAGGCGCGCATCATCGGAGTGAACGTGCGCAACCTGAAGACGCTCGACGTCGACCGTTCCGTTTTCGCGTCCCTGGCGGGCCTGATTCCGGCGGAGGCCCTCGTGGTTGCCGAATCAGGTGTCCGCGGCGTGGATGACGTGACGCACTACGCCGCCAGCGGCGCCAACGCAATCCTGGTGGGGGAGGCCCTGGTGAGCCACTCGACCCCGCGCGAGCGGATTGCCGAGTTTACTGCGGCAGGCGCCGCCGCCATCGCCGCCCGGCGCTGACGCAGCGCCCCTGGCCGCGGCAGCGTGGGCAGGGGCTGCCTGCCGCCCGCGGTTTTGTTCCGGCCCACCAGCGGGAACACCACAACTTACCGAACGATCAACTTCGAACAGGACGGGACTGATGGCCGACGCACCCTCAGGAAACGCTGACAACAAGGCCGCGGAAGCATTCCTGCAGGGCGGCTCCCTGAAACACGCCCCGGGGCCGTACTTCGGCAACTACGGGGGGCGCTGGATGCCTGAGTCGCTCATCGCCGCCCTGGACGAGCTCGAAGAGACGTTCGACAAGGCCAAGGACGATCCGGAGTTCCGGGCCCAGGTCGCTGACCTGAACAAGAACTACTCCGGCCGTCCCTCGCTGCTGACCGAAGCCAAGCGCTTTTCCCAGCACGCCGGGGGAGTCCGGGTCTTCCTCAAGCGTGAGGACCTGAACCACACCGGTTCCCACAAGATCAACAACGTCCTGGGCCAGGCGCTGCTCGCCAAGCGCATGGGCAAGACGCGGGTCATTGCCGAGACCGGCGCGGGCCAGCACGGCGTGGCCAGCGCCACCGCCGCGGCCCTGATGGGCCTGGAGTGCGTGGTGTACATGGGCGCCGAGGACTGCCGCCGCCAGGCGCTGAACGTTGCCCGGATGGAGCTCCTGGGCGCCACCGTCATCCCCGTGACCAGCGGCTCGCAGACCCTCAAGGACGCCATCAACGAGGCCTTGCGCGACTGGGTGGCCAACGTGGACAACACCCACTACCTCCTGGGCACTGCCGCCGGGGCCCACCCGTTCCCGGCGATGGTCCGCTACTTCCACGAGGTGATCGGGGAGGAAGCACGCGCCCAGATCCTGGACCAGGAAGGCCGGCTCCCGGACGCCGTCTGCGCCTGCATCGGCGGCGGCTCCAACGCCATCGGCATCTTCCACGGCTTCCTCGACGATCCGTCCGTGAAGATCTACGGCTTCGAAGCAGGCGGCGACGGCGTGGAAACGGGCCGCCACGCGGCCACCATCACGCTGGGCAAGCCGGGCGTCCTGCACGGCGCCCGCTCGTACCTCATGCAGGATGACGACGGCCAGACCATCGAGTCCCACTCCATCTCCGCGGGCCTCGACTACCCCGGCGTCGGTCCCGAACACTCCTACCTGTCGGACATTGGCCGGGTCAGCTACGAACCCATTACCGACGCCGAGGCCATGGAGGCCTTCCGCCTCCTGTGCCGCACCGAAGGCATCATCCCCGCCATCGAGTCCTCGCACGCGCTGGCGGGCGCCATCAAGGTGGGCCAGCGCCTCGCTGCCGAAGCCGCTGATGCCGGCGGCACCGCACAGGACAAGATCGTGATCGTCAACCTTTCGGGCCGTGGGGACAAGGATGTTGCCACCGCCGCCGAATGGTTCGATCTGTTGGACAAGAATTCCGCCGAGTCCGAGATCGGCAAAGAGGGGGAGCAGCTGTGAGCACTGCACAGACCACCAGCAAGTCGGCCGCGGCCATCGACAAGGCACGCGCCGAAGGCCGCGCCGCCCTCATCGGCTACCTTCCCGCCGGCTACCCCAGCGTGGAGGAGACCATCGCCGCGGGCATCGCCCTGGCCGAGAACGGGGCCGACCTGATCGAAATCGGCATCCCGTACTCGGACCCTGTCATGGACGGCCAGGTCATCCAGGCCGCCACCACCGAGGCCCTGGCCAAAGGCTTCCACGTCCGCCAGGTCTTTGACGTGGTGGCCGGCATCACCAGCAAAACCGACGCCGCCGTCCTGGTGATGACCTACTGGAACCCCGTGATCCGGATGGGCGTGGACGAGTTCTCCCGGCGCCTGGCCGAAGCAGGCGGCGCCGGACTCATCACCCCCGACCTCATCCCCGACGAAGCAGCGGAGTGGATGGAAGCCTCGGACAAGTACGGCCTGGACCGGGTGTTCCTGGTGGCGCCATCCTCCACCACGGAGCGCATGCAGCGCACCGTGGACGCCAGCCGCGGCTTCGTCTACGCCGTGTCCATCATGGGTGTCACCGGCGCCCGGACCTCCGTCAGCACTGCTGCCAAGGACGTGGTGGCCGCAGCGCATGCCGCCGGTGCCGAGCGTGTGTGTGTTGGGCTGGGCGTCTCCAATGCCGAACAGGTCCGCGAGATTGCGGCCTATGCCGAAGGCGTGATCGTGGGCACCGCACTCGTGGCCGCAATCCGCGACGGCGGCGTGGACGCCGTCGCCGCCCTCACCAAGGACCTCAGCACGGGACTGGCCAGGGAAACTGGCCTGACCGGGGAAGAAGCCTAATCCATGCAGACGCTCCTTCAGGCGGCGGCCTTGGTGCCCGCCAGTATTCCCAGCCCGGACTGGTCCGGGTTCGATATTCCCCTGCCCTGGGGAACGCTGCGCATCCACGCCTACGCCCTATGCATCCTGGCCGGCATCGTGGTGGGCCTGTGGCTCACGTCGGTCCGCTGGGCCAAGCGCGGCGCGCCCGAAGGCAGCGTCTGGGACATCGTGGTTTGGGCCATCCCGTTCGGCATCATCGGCGGCCGGCTCTACCACGTGGTGTCGTCGCCGGACGCCTACTTCGGCCCCGGCTTTGACGGCACCGGCGACCTCTCCCTGATCCCGCAGATCCAGCGCGGCGGCCTGGGCATCTGGGGCGCCGTGGTCCTTGGCGTGGTGGGTGCGTGGATCGGCTGCCGCCGCAGCGGCGTCAAGCTCAGCGCCTTCCTCGACGCCGCCGCCCCCGGGCTGCTGCTCGCCCAGGCCGTCGGCCGTTGGGGCAACTACTTCAACCAGGAACTCTTCGGCGGTCCTACCACATTGCCCTGGGGGCTGCAGATTGACGCCGACAACCCCAACTTCCCGGCGGGAGTAGCCGCGGACACCCTGTTCCACCCCACATTCCTCTACGAATCGCTATGGAACCTGGCCGGCGTCGTCATCCTGCTCGCCCTGGACCGGAAGTTCAGCTTCCGCCGCAGCAGGCTGTTCTGGCTCTACGCCATGTACTACACGCTGGGCCGGGTCTGGATCGAAGCCATGCGCATCGACGATGCAGAACAGATCTCCCTCTTCGGCATCACCACCCGGCTGAATGTCTGGACGAGCATCTTCGTTTTCCTGGCCGCTCTGGTGGCCTTCATCCTGCTGGGACTGAAGAAGCCGGCGGACGCCGAAAGCCCTTATCTTCCGGGCCGGGAACCTGCGGAAAAGCAGCATGAAGCAGCCGTAACAGGCCACGACGATTCGGTCCGTGATGCGGACCCTGTTGTCTCAGATAGTGAATCGCGTGATAATCTCCCTGATAACCAAAGCGGTTCCAGGCCCGATTCCGTCCCCACGGAAGAGGCCTCGGCAGCACCGGCCGGCGTCAAGCCGGGACAGGATGCAACGGCTGCCGGACATTCCGGCAGTACAGCCACAGGAGCCGCACCGGAGGCCGGCACCAGCAAGTAAACCGCCGGCCCAAAGGGCAGCAGGGCCACCGCTCGAAGCTCCCGAAAACCACAGTGTCGTGGCATGGGGCCAGTCTGGACAGCATAGAGCTGCTGTCAGATGAAGCCCTGGGCAGGGGCCTGCGTAACCGTTAGTTCAGCAGGCCGGGCTGACCTACAATTTCCAGTAAGTAACACTTTGTTGTGCCCATGTGAGCGGCGCCCGACGAGTGGGGCCAACGGTGTCCCTTCCATACGCACGATCAGGAGGAAGGACGTCTCCCATGACCCAAACTCTTCACACTCCCAGCTGGTCTGAACCGGATCAGCCTGAGACTGCCATGTCGCCGTTCAAGCGCTTCGCGGCCTTGCCGGAGGCCAGCGGGTTGTACAACCCCGAGCAGGAGAAGGACGCCTGCGGTCTTGCGATTATCGCCACCCTCCGCGGCGAGCCCGGCTACGACATCGTGGACGCCGCCCTCACCGCCCTGCGCAACCTCGAGCACCGTGGTGCCGTGGGTGCGGATGAAGGCACCGGTGACGGCGCAGGTCTCCTCATGCAGATCCCGGATGAGTTCTTCCGTGCAGTCACCGAGTTCGAACTTCCCGCACCCGGCCAGTACGTGGCCGGCACGGCGTTCCTTCCCGCCGAGCAGCGCGAAGCCGACGCCGCGAAGGCCGGCATCGAAGGCCTGGCAGCTGACGAGGGCCTGAAGGTCCTCGGCTGGCGCGAAGTGCCCATTGTGGCCGACCTCGTCGGTGCCATGGCGCGCGCCTGCATGCCCTACTTCTCCCAGCCCTTCCTGGCATCCGCCACTGGTGAGGAACTGGACCGCAACGAACTGGACTCCCGCGCCTGGCGGATCCGCAAGCGTGCCCAGAACAAATTCGGTGTGTACTTCCCGTCGCTGTCCTCGCGGACCATCGTCTACAAGGGCATGCTCACCACCGCCCAGCTGGAGCCGTTCTACCCGGACCTTTCGGACAAGCGGTTCAAGACCAAGCTGGCGATCGTCCACTCACGGTTCTCCACCAACACCTTCCCGTCCTGGCCGCTGGCCCAGCCGTTCCGGACCATCGCCCACAACGGTGAAATCAACACCGTCAAGGGCAACCGGAACTGGATGCGCGCCCGCCAGTCCCAGCTCGCCAACCCGCTGCTGGGCGACTCGCCGGAAGAGCTGTACCCCATCTGCACCCCGGGTGCCTCCGACTCCGCTTCCTTCGATGAGGTAGCCGAGCTGCTCTGGCTCTCGGGCCGCCCCATCACGCATTCGATCATGATGATGATCCCCGAGGCCTGGGAAAACCACGCCACCATGGATCCGGCGCGGCGCGCGTTCTACGAGTACCACTCCCTGCTGATGGAGCCGTGGGACGGCCCCGCAGCTGTTTCCTTCACGGACGGCAACCTCGTGGGCGCCACCCTGGACCGTAACGGCCTGCGCCCCGGCCGCTTCTGGATCACCGAGGACGGCCTGATCGTCTTCGCCTCCGAGGTGGGCGTGATCGACGTCGAGCCCTCCAAGGTGGTCAAGAAGGGCCGCGTGTCCCCGGGCAAGATGTTCCTGGTGGACACCGAAGCCGGCCGCATCATCGACGACGAAGAGGTCAAGGCCGAGGTGGCCGCCGCCAACCCGTGGGCGGAGTGGGTCAAGGACAACCTGATCGACCTCAACGAACTTCCCGAGCGCGAGCACGTGGTCCACACGGCCGCGTCCGTGAACATCCGCCAGCGGACCTTCGGCTACACCACCGAGGAACTGAAGATCCTGCTCGGCCCGATGGCCCGCACCGGTGCCGAACCGCTGGGTGCCATGGGCTCGGACACCCCGGTGGCCGTGCTGTCCAAGCGCCCCCGGCTGCTCTTCGACTACTTCGTGCAGTCCTTCGCCCAGGTGACCAACCCGCCGCTGGACGCCATCCGTGAAGAACTCGTCACGTCGCTGACCTGTGCCATCGGCCCCAACGGCAACCTGCTGGACACCAAGCAGGTCCGCCAGCCCCAGGTGCAGCTGCCGTTCCCGGTGATCAACAACGACCAGCTCGCCAAGATCGCCAACATCGAGGACGCCGACGGCAACCGCGTGGCCATGAAGGTCCGCGGCCTGTACAGGCCCGAAGGCGGCGAGAACGCGCTCCGCGCCCGGCTCACCGAAATCTGCGAGCAGGTTTCCGGCGCGATCAACCGCGGCGTGCAGTACATCGTGCTGTCCGACCGCGACTCGAACGCACAGTGGGCGCCCATCCCGTCCCTGCTGCTGGTCAGCGCCGTGCACCACCACCTGCTCCGCAGTGCCAACCGCACCAAGACCGCCCTGGTGGTCGAGGCCGGCGACGTCCGCGAGACGCACCACGTGGCCGTACTCATCGGCTACGGCGCGTCCGCCGTCAACCCGTACCTGGCCATGGAATCCGTGGAGCAGCTGATCGCTGCCGGCGACGTCACCGGCGTCACCCCGCAGGACGGCGTCTACAACCTCATCAAGGGCCTGGGCAAGGGTGTCCTGAAGATCATGTCCAAGATGGGCATCTCCACCGTGGCGTCCTACACCGGCGCGCAGACGTTCGAGGCACTGGGCCTGGGACAGGAACTGGTGGACGAATTCTTCGCCGGCACACACTCCCAGCTCGGCGGCGTTGGCCTGGACGTCATCGCGGCCGAAGTTTCCGCGCGGCACCAGATGGCCTACCCGGAGGGCGGCATCGAGCAGCCCCACCGCCCGCTGCTGGGCGGCGGCGAGTACCAGTGGCGCCGCGACGGCGAGCCGCACCTCTTCAACCCGGAGACGGTCTTCCGGCTGCAGCACGCCACGCGTGAACGCCGCTATGACATCTTTAAGGCCTACACCAAGGGCGTGGACGACCAGTCCCAGAACCTGATGACCCTGCGCGGGCTGCTCAAGTTCAAGAATGAGCGCCCCGCGGTTCCGCTCGAGGAAGTGGAGCCCGTCTCCAGCATCGTCAAGCGGTTCTCCACGGGTGCCATGAGCTACGGCTCCATCTCCCAGGAGGCTCACGAGACGCTGGCCATCGCCATGAACCAGCTGGGCGGCAAGTCCAACACCGGTGAGGGCGGCGAAGACGTTGACCGGCTGCTCGACCCCAAGCGCCGGTCCGCCGTCAAGCAGATCGCTTCCGGCCGCTTCGGTGTCACGAGCCTCTACCTGACCAACGCCGACGACATCCAGATCAAGATGGCGCAGGGTGCCAAGCCCGGCGAAGGCGGCCAGCTGATGGCGCAGAAGGTCTACCCCTGGGTGGCCCGCACTCGGCACTCGACCCCCGGCGTCGGACTCATCTCCCCGCCCCCGCACCACGACATCTACTCGATCGAGGACCTCGCGCAGCTCATCTATGATGCGAAGCGCGCCAACCCCTCGGCCCGTGTGCACGTCAAGCTCGTCTCCGAGGTGGGGATCGGCACCGTGGCATCGGGCGTGACCAAGGCGAAGGCCGACGTCGTGCTGGTTTCCGGCCACGACGGCGGAACCGGCGCCTCGCCGCTGAACTCGCTCAAGCACGCCGGTGTCCCGTGGGAGCTCGGCCTGGCCGAGACCCAGCAGACGCTGATGCTCAACGGCCTGCGCGACCGCGTGGTGGTGCAGGTTGACGGCCAGCTCAAGACTGGACGCGATGTGGTGATCGCCGCGCTGCTCGGCGGCGAAGAGTTTGGTTTCGCCACCGCACCGCTGGTGGTGGAAGGCTGCATCATGATGCGCGTCTGCCACCTGGACACCTGCCCCGTGGGCGTTGCCACCCAGAACCCGGAACTGCGGGCACGCTTCAGCGGCAAGCCCGAGTTCGTGGTCAACTTCTTCGAGTTCCTCGCCGAGGAAGTCCGCGAGATCCTGGCCGAGCTGGGCTTCCGCAGCCTCGAAGAGGCCATCGGCCATGCCGAGGTCCTCGACGCCCGCGAGGCGATCAACCACTGGAAGGCCGACGGCCTGGACCTGGATCCCATCCTGCACGGGCTGGAGTTCGACGACGACGCCCCGCTGCGGAACATGACCGGGCAGAACCACGAGCTGGACAAGCACTTCGACCAGCGGCTCATCACCATGGCCACCGAGGCCCTGACGGACCGCAGCCCGGTGAAGATCGCCGTTGACGTGATCAACACCGACCGTTCCGTGGGCACCATGCTGGGCCACGTGGTCACCAAGACGTTCGGCACGGATGTCCTGGCCACGGACACCATCGATGTCACCCTGAGCGGCACCGCCGGCCAGTCCCTGGGGGCCTTCCTGCCCGCAGGCATCACCCTGCGGCTGTTCGGCGACTCGAACGACTACGTGGGCAAGGGTCTCTCCGGCGGACGCATCATCGTCCGGCCGGACCGCACCAACGTCTTCAAGGCTGAAACCAATGTCATCGCCGGTAACGTGATCGGCTACGGCGCCACCAGCGGTGAGATGTTCCTGCGCGGCCAGGTGGGCGAACGCTTCCTGGTCCGCAACTCGGGAGCCACCGCCGTCGTCGAAGGCATCGGAGACCACGGCTGCGAGTACATGACCGGCGGCCAGACGCTGATCATTGGCCGCACGGGCCGAAACTTCGGTGCCGGCATGTCCGGCGGCACCGCCTACGTCCTGGACCTGGATACTGCCAAGGTCAACAAGGACGCCCTACAGTCCGGTGAACTCCAGCTCCGCGAGCTGGACGCCGAGGACCGCGACATCGTGCACGGCCTCCTGGTCAAGCACGTTGAAGAAACTGACTCCCAGCTGGCGGCACGCCTCCTCGAAAACTTCGATGACACCGCCGCCCGCATTACCAAGGTGCTGCCGCGGGACTACGCGGCCGTGCTGCAAACCCGCCTCGATGCCATTGAAGAGGGCCTGGACCCCGACGGCGAAGAAGTGTGGTCTCGAATCCTGGAGGTAACCGGTGGCTGATCCACGCGGATTTTTGAAAGTACGTCAGCGTGAAACCCAGCCGCGCCGTCCCGTGCCCGTCCGCATTATGGACTGGAAGGAAGTGTACGAGGCACAGGAAAAGGGCACGCTGAAGGCGCAGGCCGGCCGCTGCATGGACTGCGGCGTCCCGTTCTGCCACCAGGGGTGCCCGCTGGGCAACCTCATTCCTGAGTGGAATGACCTCATGTGGCGGGACAAGGGCGAGGAAGCGATCGAGCGGCTCCACGCCACGAACAACTTCCCTGAGTTCACCGGCCGGCTGTGCCCCGCCCCGTGCGAGGCATCCTGCGTGCTGGGCATCAACCAGCCCGCCGTCACCATCAAGCAGGTGGAAGTCTCCATCATCGACGAGGCCTGGGACAACGGCTGGGTCAGCCCCCTGCCGCCGGCACGTTTGACCGGAAAGACCGTTGCCGTCGTCGGCTCCGGCCCTGCCGGCCTGGCCGTGGCGCAGCAGCTGACCCGCGTGGGCCACACCGTTGCGGTGTACGAGCGGGACGACAAGATCGGCGGCCTGCTGCGGTACGGCATCCCCGATTTCAAGATGGAAAAAGAGCAGGTTGACCGCCGCATCGAGCAGATGAAGTCGGAGGGTACCCGCTTCCGCACCGGTGTCAACGTGGGGACGGATGTGACCTGGGAGCAGCTGCGCAGGCGCTACGACGCCGTCGTGGTCTGCACCGGCGCTACCGTTCCGCGCGACCTGCCCATTCCGGGCCGGGACCTCGACGGCGTCCACTTCGCCATGGATTACCTGGTGCCGGCCAACCGTGTTGTTGCGGGGGAGCAGGTGGAGGACCAGATCCACGCGCAGGGCAAGCACGTGGTGATCCTGGGCGGCGGCGATACCGGTGCGGACTGCCTGGGCACCGCGCACCGCCACGGTGCTGCTTCGGTGACCACCCTGGCCATCGGCAAGCAGCCGCCGGCCGAGCGTGCCAGCCACCAGCCCTGGCCGACGTTCCCCACCTTGTTCGAAGTTGCCAGCGCGCACGAGGAAGGCGGCGAGCGGACCTACCTCGCCTCCACCGTGGAGTTCGTGGGCGAAAACGGCAAGCTTACCGGCGTCAAGGTTGCCGAGACGGAATTCGTGGACGGCAAGCGCCTGCCCAAGGCCGGCACCGAGCGGATCATCCCCGCTGACCTGGTATTTCTCTCCCTGGGGTTCACCGGCGCGGAGCCTGCGGGCATCACCGAGCAGGTGCACGCCGAGTTCGACGGCCGCGGCAACGTGTCCCGCGACGGCTACTACATGACCAACACAGAGGGCGTCTTTGTGGCGGGTGACGCTGGACGTGGACAGTCCCTCATTGTGTGGGCCATCGCCGAAGGACGCGCCGCCGCCGCAGCCGTGGACAAGTACCTGATGGGCAGCACCATCCTGCCCGCACCCGTGGCGCCGACGGACCGTGCCATCGCCGTCCTCTGATGCAGCACCGAGGGTTCACCTCGTCGACAACTTAACCAATGCAAGAGACCAATAGGGTAGGTATATGAGACGCGCAAAAATTGTGGCTACGTTCGGCCCGGCAATTGCCAGCTATGAAAACACCCTCGCGGTGCTGGAAGCCGGTGTTGACGTTGCTCGTATGAACATGAGCCACGGCGACTACTCCGTGCATGACAACACCTACGAAAACGTCCGGAAGGCAGCCGCCGATCTTGGCAAAGCTGTGGCCATCATGGCCGACCTGCAGGGACCCAAGATCCGTCTGGGCCGGTTCGTTGACGGCCCGCACGCCCTCGCCGTCGGTGACATCTTCACCATCACCACCGAGGACGTTCCCGGCACCAAGGACATCTGCTCCACCACGCTGAAGAGCCTCACCGAGGACGTCAACGTGGGGGATGCGCTGCTGATCGACGACGGCAAGGTGGCCCTGCGTGCCACGGCAGTCGACGACGTCAAGGTTGTTGCCGAGGTGACCGTGGGCGGCATGGTGTCCAACAACAAGGGCATCAACCTGCCGGGTGTGGCTGTCAACGTCCCCGCGCTGAGCGAAAAGGATGAGGACGACCTCCGCTGGGCCATGCGCCGCGGTGTGGACCTGGTGGCACTGTCCTTCGTGCGCGACGCCTCCGACATCCGCCGCGTGCACGAGATCATGGACGAAGAAGGCCGCCGCGTGCCCGTCATCGCCAAGATCGAAAAGCCGCAGGCCGTGGAGCAGCTGCCCGAGATCATCGACGCGTTCGACGCCATCATGGTGGCCCGTGGCGACCTTGGTGTGGAGCTTCCGCTGGAGGAAGTGCCGATCGTGCAGAAGCGCGCCATCGAACTGGCCCGCCGCTGGGCCAAGCCGGTCATCGTGGCAACCCAGGTCCTGGAATCCATGATCGACAACCCGCGCCCCACACGCGCAGAGGCATCCGACTGCGCCAACGCTGTGCTTGATGGTGCCGACGCCGTAATGCTCTCGGGCGAAACCAGCGTGGGCAAATACCCGATCGAGACCGTCAAGACCATGGCCCGGATCATCGAATCCACCGAGGTCCACGGCCTGGAGCGCGTCCCCCCGCTGGGCACCAAGCCCAAGACCCGCGGTGGCGCCATCACCCGTGCCGCCGTCGAAATCGCCGATCAGCTGGACGCCAAGTACATCTGTGCGTTCACTCAGTCCGGTGACTCCGCACGCCGCCTGTCACGCCTGCGGCCGATCAAGCCCGTCTTCGCGTTTACCCCGGTGGAGCAGGTCTGGAACCAGTTGGCGCTGACCTGGGGCATCCAGCCGGTGCTGGTGCAGATGGTGGACCACACCGACGCCATGACCGCGCAGGTTGACCGCAGCCTCGAGGAAATGGGACTCGTCGAGGACGGTGACCTGGTGGTCATCGCCGCCGGTTCGCCTCCCGGAAAGGCCGGTTCGACGAACTCGCTGAAGGTGCACAAGGTAGGCGACCTCGCTGACTCCACGCGCGCCGGTGAAGTCACCAGCAACAAGGAAAAGCTCGGCCCCTGGCCGGAAAGAAAGAAGAAGGCCTAAGCTTTCTGACACGGAAAAGGACCCCCGCCGGTTGGCGGGGGTCCTTTTTCGTTGGGCTTGGGGGTGGTACCGGGTGGCCGGAACCCGGCAGGACGCCGTCGTGCGTTACCTGCCGGGATGCCGAGGTTAGTTGACCTGGTTGATGATGGTCTCGGCGACTTCGCGCATGCTCAGGCGGCGGTCCATGGAGGTCTTCTGGATCCAGCGGAAGGCTTCCGGTTCGGTGAGGCCCATCTTGGTGGTGAGCAGGCTCTTGGCGCGCTCCACGAGCTTGCGGGTGGCGAACTGCTCCTGGAGATCGGAGACTTCGCTTTCCAGTGCCTTGATCTCCTCGTGCCTGGAGAGGGCGATTTCCAGGGCGGGGATAAGGTCCGCGGGGGTGAAGGGCTTCACCACGTAGGCCATGGCGCCGGCGTCGCGGGCGCGCTCCACGAGTTCCTTCTGGCTGAAGGCGGTCAGCAGCACCACGGGGGCGATGCGGGCCTTGACGATCTTTTCGGCTGCGGAGATGCCGTCCATGACGGGCATCTTGACGTCCATCAGGACCAGGTCCGGCTTCAGTTCCTCGGCCAGCTGGACGGCCTTCTCGCCGTTGTCTGCTTCGCCGATGACGTCATAGCCTTCGCCGCGCAGGATTTCGATGATGTCGAGGCGGATGAGGGTTTCATCCTCGGCCACAACGACGCGGCGCGCCGGCTGGGACGATGGTTTTGACTCCGTCTGTTCAGTCACGGGATCTCCTTGGAAAGGTACGGCGGGGACATCACTATCTTAGGTGTGCGCCCGGTCCAGTACTTGATCTGCATGGTCGGTTGCGGCGTCGGCGGCGCGATTCTGGAATTCAGCCTATCTGCATGTAGAGTAATTCCGCGTACGTGAAGCGATCGCGTTGCTCACAATCAGCTGTGGGCGTACCCTTTTGCTTCGTGTAATCCGCGCCCGAGTGGCGGAATTGGCAGACGCGCCGCACTCAAAATGCGGTATCGAAAGGTGTGTGGGTTCGAGTCCCACCTCGGGCACAGTGTTTTCCCAGGTCAAGAGCTTTTTATCTTTTTGGTGTTGACAAAGCTTGACTTTTCGGTGGGGCACACCTTGCAAGAAGTTTTGTGTCTTTGCCAACGGACACTGGGCTCGCAGTGCGCCCCCTGCATATCGCAGCTCAGACGTTCCTCGATGACTCAACCTGAATCCTTTGCCGCGTAAGCGCTGAACTAGTGCGCGGGTGGTGCGTGTACATCCGATGGGTTGGTCCCTGCCACGGACTACGACGGCACAGAGGCACGCGGCGCGCACCGAGGAGTCTTGTTCATGGACAAAGTGAGGAATTGGCCGGTATTCCCCACTTCACGTCGAAGTGCAGGGAGCTAATGGGTCAGCTACGGTGGAAAACATGTTCGCGACCGATTCCCATCCAAGCTTCACCAATGTGCCTGATGATGACTCCATACTCTGGCGGTATGTGGATCTCCCTCGATTCCTCTCGCTGCTTGAGGAGGAGGCTATCCCCTTCATTCGGCTGGACCAGATGCGCGACAAGTGGGAAGGCGCGTACACCCAGGCCAACCTCGAGCGCAACAGCAAGCTGTATCGGCCTTTTGCATACCTCGACGGCCTTCCTGTGAGTCGCCGCGAGAAGATGCTACGTACGGAGCACATCAATTGCTGGCACGAGTCACCAGAGGAGTCAGCTGCCATGTGGGACATTTACCAGCGAGACGGCCGCGGAGTCGCCGTCAGGACAACCTGGGGCGATCTGAAGGCCAGCCTCGGCTCGGAGAACGTAATTTACGGAGCGCGCGTTAAGTATGCCGACTACAAGTCGGAGCTGATACGGGAAGATAACCTCTATTACGCACTCATGAATAAGAGGAAAAGCTTCGCGCATGAGAGGGAAGTCCGCCTTATCACATCCACTGCTAAGCGGGAAGTCCGCCACGATGAGAAGACAAATTCACGAACAACGCACTATGCGTCCGGGCCCATTGTATTGCCCGTAGCAATGGACCTGAATCGGCTGATAAGCAGCGTCTACGTCGCGCCTGATGCTCAGCCTTGGATCGCGGCTCTCGTGACCAAGATCGTGAAGCGGTATGGCTATGACTTTGAGGTCAGGCAGTCTGATTTGTACAACGACCCCGTCCAATAGGCGCAAGACTTGGGGTGGTCTTGGCGCGCCTTACCTACTCCGTCCATCGTCCAGCGGCGGCCGCGTGAGTCGGCAGAATGGCCGGGTGCTCGACGTCTCGTAAAAGGTGTCTTGCAGTGGATCGTGTCGTCGTAGGTGCAATGGGGGATTTCGAGTCAGAGTTGCCTCGTGTGGCAACTGGGTTACATCCGGATCAGTGCTTCAAGCCAGGACGCGCAGCAGCAGCTGGCCGCGCTGGTTACCGCTGGTGTGTAGAAGCGGGATGTCTTCGCCTATATGACTTGGGGTAGCAAGACGGCGATCGAGCGTCCGGGAATGAAAAGGCTCCTCGAGTACGCTGTCGCGGATGACACCATTGTTGTGTCGCGGTTCGACCGGCTGGGCCTGCCGCTGACCGACGTGCTGAAAACGTTGGCCCTGTTGCTCGGCCGCGGTGTCCAGGTCCGGTCCATCTCCGGTGGCATCGACTCGACGACCTCGACCGGCCTTGTTGTCTATGCTCGCAATCCTTGCCGAGTATGAGCCCGAGCTCATTGTCGAGCGGGTCAGCGCCGGCATTTCCGCAGCACGCTGAGAACGGCACACGCTTCGGCCGGCCGTTGTCTGACCCCCGTCATCGCTGACAAACTAGCGACTGCGCAGGGTGCCCATGCGACGGGACGTACAGCCGGAAGCCGCTGCCCGGCTCGTGGACTGGAGCCGGGTAACTCTTTATCGACACCAGCAGGCACAGCCCAGGTCTGATGCCCAACATTGGCTCCCCATGAGTACGGTGTCGCAGAGCTACTCTGTCGGGGGTGCACTGTCACGGGTTACCGTGACCTGGGTGCTGACTGTGCGCCGGTAAACATCACTGATGGTTGCGTCGCGGTGCGCGAAAATCGGATAGCCCCGCCCGGTGTCGTCGGGTGTAGGCTGCGGTGCCCAAGTGCACTTCAGGACCCTGGAGATATCGGCGTTTGCCCCGATTTCCGGAATCAAAGCGTTCAATTGCACGGCGAGGGCCGAAACAACTAGGTCTTCATCGGGTGCCATGAGCGCCCAACCACTCGGGTGTTTCGCTGTTCCTTCAGGGATGCCTCCCTTAGAGTTGGGTGCACCTACGAGCATGATCTTGGTCAGGCCGTACTGGTCGACAGTGTGCCATGTGTAGGGCGGATGCGACTCCTTGTGGTCAAGAAATGCCCTAAATGCGCGGGCCTTCTCAAGCAACGGGTACGCCTGGTCCATGAAGATGCCTTTCGGCTTCCACCAAGTCAGGAATTTGCTGATGGAGTGCGTTGGCGCCTCCCCAAAGGTGTTCGTGTGTCGCCGAATCACGGATAACATCGCGGACACCGCCGAGTAGTAGGTATGGAAAAAGTCGTGTGTAGCGCTGAAGAGGACTTCTTGCTGCCGCGGGGTGGGATGGACGTTGGGGTAGTACACGCTCACTTGTCCAAAAACGCCCCGGGCCGCCTGGAGCTGATCTCTCTTCTTGAGAAGGTTTTGCAAAGACTCTGCAAGGTCAGCCATGGTGTGCCTCTGGCCTTCCGTGGAGTCCCAATGTGTGAATTCGTGGGACCAAAGGTCAACGTAGCCGGGGCCCACCCGAAAATGGAACGGGACCTTGGGCGAACCGTTCTTCAGCGCTGTTGCCATGGCTGCGCCCTCCACCATACACATTTCTCCATGAAGCCGAGTGTAGCGTCGGTATACCTTCCTCTTCGGCTAGGCCACGTAGAGCGGACCCCGCTGGGCTCGGGCCGAAAAAGTACTTTTCTGCCTCTTAACTGCTGTCCTTATGTCGTTAGCTGCGCCTGTTACGAGCGGATGTCGAGGTAGTGCCGAATCGCCCGGGCCGTTTCCTCCGGTGCGCTGACGTGGGGGCAGTGCCCGGTGGCCTGAAGCTGCACCAGGGTGCTGTGTTCCAGGCTCTTGTGCAGGTAGGCGCCCACTTCCGGCGTGGCAAGCCGATCTTTGAAGCACTGCAGAATCAGGCAGTTGGTGCGCACCTTTTTCAGTTCAGGGCGGGTGTCGGAAAAGAAAGTAACCCCGGCGAAGTGGCGTGCGATGGCGGGATTTGTCCGGCAGAAGCTGGCACGCAGGTCCTCCGCTAATTCCGGCTCCTGCGGGTTGCCCATGACCATCGGCGCCAGGGCCGCGGCCCAGGCGCCGATGGTTGCTGTCCAGAGATGCCAGCAGGCCCTCGATGTCTTCCCGCAAAAGCCCGCCCACATAGCCGTCGTACGGGTCATCGGTATGGCGGGGTGAAGGAGCAAGCAGGACAAGCCGGGAGAAACGGTTGGGGTCCTGCACCGCGGCGATCACGCCGGGCTGCTGGCGCATCCGCGGCACGAACACGTGGTGACCGTGCAGAACGCCCCACCAGTTGACGTTCATCATCATTGGAAGTCTGTGTACGCGGTATCCCATGACGCCCGGAACAGGCGCCACCGCTTCGAGCTTCGACATATCGGTCTGCACAGCGATCGCGTTCACCCCGAGTGCCAAGAGCTCATTGCGGGTAGCCTCGGCCGCTTGAAGATCGATGTCCGCTATCGCGACGTTGATATCTTCCCTTGCGAACGTCTATGCCACTAACCGCCCATCCCCGTTACGGCCCCAGCGATGACCGCGGTGCGGCCCCGCAAGTTCTCCATGACATTTCCTTTCGTCGGCTGGCAGAGGCGTGCCACCCCGGTGGTTGAGCGTCAGCACGCCGGATCGACTCAGGCATGCTGGTCGAGCCACCAGCGGATGGCGTGGTGAGAGCGGTGCCCGACGCGGGTCGACAACATCTTCAAAACGTACTTGACCCTTGCTAGTCCAAGGTGCTGCTGACCGGGTCACTGACTCCGCGGCGGATCATCGATACGGCCGGCTATCGCGTCGGCGACCGCCGAGGGCCGTTCGATGCACCTTGGGATGTCGGCACTGCAAGGTAACGAGGGAGCAGTTTCCGTCGTCCAGTGGCCGATCCGGTTAACCCCGTGATTGTCACTTGGCGGCCAATCCGACACTTCGGAGGTAGGCGTACCCGTTTTGGTACGGGCTGAGCCCTACGACGTTGTCCCGCCCGACAACCTGAAGCGCCGGGTGCATCAGCGACAGGACCGTGGCGTCCTCAGCGATCGCCTTGGCCAGGGCCCTCAGGGTTTCAGTGCGCTCGTCTGAGGGCGGCGTGTTCAGAGCCTCTGCCAGCGGGTCGGCGATCGATGCGGGCGGAGCGCCATTGATGTTCAGCGCCGAACTCTCGCCGACCAGTGAATTGAGGAGCATGCCTGGATCCGGATGCCCGGCGGAGTACTGGATACGAAGGTCGTAAGTCTTCCCCGACCATTCCTGCGAGGCACGGACGGCCTCAACAGGGACGATCTCGGGCTTTGCCCCGATGTTCCCCACTATTCCCGCGACGGCTTCGGCCAGAGCCAGCTGGGTGGAGACGTTGTACACGAGGATCCGGACAGTCGTACCGGCGAGGCCGGAGCTTGCGGCCAGCTGCTTTGCCTGGTCTACATCCGGGCCGTGCTCGAGCTCGGGCACGAACGCGGGATGGCTCTTTGGAAACAGCTGCGTATTCGGCTCGCCCTCCCCATACGTCGCTTTCAGGAGCGGCGCCCGATCGATCGCGAGATCGACGGCCCGACGAGCATCGCCCGACTTGAACACGCCATCCCGATTGAACAGCAGGGCAATCTGTCCGAAGTCCGCCGCGGCAGCCTTCTGAAAGCCGGGGCCCAGTGCTGTGAATGACTTTAGGTCAGTGTTCGTGGCGTCGATCTCGCCAGACTTGAGCTGGTTGAGCCGAGACTGCTGATCCGGCACGATCTTCACCTTCAGTAGGGCAGCACCGGCCTGATCCTTGACCCACGAGGTCTCCGACCGCTTGAAGGACAGTGCGTCGGGAGAGACCGACGTGAGCACGTACGGTCCGGTCCCGGCGGAACCTGAGGCGAGGAGGTTGTCGTTCCCGATCGCCTTGGGACTGATCATCATGCCGGCCAGCGACGCGAGCTCACCGAGTATGGCGCCGCGCTTCTCGCCCAGCGAAAAGACGACTGTCGAGGGGTCCGGAGCTTCCACCGAGGTGATCGCAGCAAGGGAGGCTTTCTGCTGCGGACCGGCCTGCTTCGCCGACTCGATATTCGCCACCACCGCTTCCGCGTCGAAGGGCTCCCCATCCGAGAACTCCACCCCCTGCCGCACCGTCATCGTCAGTGTCGAGGGACCCGTAAACTCCCACTTCTCCGCCAGCTGCGGAGTGAATGAGCCATCAGTGCCTACCGTCAGCAGCGTGTCATAAGCCAGCCGCAGAAACTGAAGATCCGTGGGTTGAGGAGTGTTGTGGGGATCCGCCAGCGCCAGCGGCGTGGGTCCAGCCCATACGAACGTCGCGCTCGGATCCATCTGTGCATTCGCCTCGAGTTCGGCCGAGTTGCTCGGCCCGGGCGCCTTGCTCGCACTGCAGCCGGTGAGCAAGATCGCGGCTGCGGCGATCAGGCTGACGGCGCTGAGCCACCCGTGACCGCGCTTCGCGCCCGGTCCCAGTGGATGCGTGCCGTCCGCTGTCGTTGTGGAGTCTCTGGGTGGCTTGAACGTCATAGTTCAGGACCTTTCCTCATGGTCGGCGGCGAATCTCGCCGCAATCAACCGCCGCTCTGCAAGGCCACTCAATGAAAATAATGATTACATTGGATATAGTAGATAGCCCTGATTCACGGATGCTAGCCGATTTTCTCCACCGGCGTCAACGGTCCCCTCTGCCTCATCACGGTGTCCGCCGAG
This sequence comes from Pseudarthrobacter sp. fls2-241-R2A-168, assembly GCF_030209335.1. NCBI lineage: Bacteria > Bacillati > Actinomycetota > Actinomycetes > Micrococcales > Micrococcaceae > Pseudarthrobacter > Pseudarthrobacter sp. fls2-241-R2A-168. The sequence goes on along the minus strand of NZ_JARVSG010000015.1, from coordinate 1,701 downwards.
CGGGATGCCGCGGGGGGTGTCCGCCGCTCGGCAATGTGAGCCATGGAGCTGTCGATGAGTGGACGCAGGGCTGTTACCAAGGCGATTGCCACACGGATGCCCACTCAGATCAGGCGGTGAAGAAGCAGGTTTTGGACGAGTTGTGCGCGACGAGGGGCTGGCACCGTGACCACGCCCGGAGGGCGTTATGGCCGGCATGGTGTTGATGCCTGTCCGGCCGCGGTCGCCGCTCTACGGGAAGCCAGTGATCGAGGCACTGCGGTTCTGCGGTCGGTGCAGGGGACCCCGTGCGCGCGGCTGCTCGCAGCTGCCCTGCCGGACCTGATCAGACGCCTGGGCCGGTTCAAGGAACTGCAGATCGATGACGCCACGGCGGGGCAGTTCCTGCGCATCGGCCGCAGCGAGATCGAGAGCGCGGGTTGCCGCAATTTTCGCGGAGCAGACGGGGCAGGCCCAGGTAGATCCGCAGGTGGCCATGCCGGAGAACCCGGCTTTTTTGTCGGCACCGGAACCGGAGAGCTTGACGGCCACGTTACGTCAGGCAAGACGCCATGGTGGCTGCACACGCGGACCCGCGAAACAGTAGTGAGATCCCAGAGGATACGGCGGGCAGAATGCCGCTCAGAACGGCCAGAACGCGCCGCTGCTGGCTTAGCGTCGGGGGAGAGGTTACGCAAGACGACCATTGACCGCCGGCTCAAACCGGAGTGGGCAGAACTTGGTCCCCTGGCCCGGGCCGGTCTCACGCCAAGCCCGGAGCTTTGCTGAAAGACTCCATCCCAAGCGGACCTGGGCCGAGTAGGACGAGGCGGTGCCCGGGTTCGTCGAGATCGATCTGATTGGCCACGAGGGCGGCAACAGCAGGGGCGAGTTCTGCTTCGCCTTGGATATCACCAACATTGCCGCCGGCTGGTCCGAGACCCGGTCGCTCAGGAACAAGGCCCCCAGAAATGTGCGTTCTGACCTATTCAGGCACCGTCCTCGGGCCGCAAAAAAGTGGCCTCGACGGGAAAACTAGCCCTTGACCGCGGTTGTCATCGGGCGTCAGTTCAGGTCCTCAGCGCCGAACTCCAACATCGACCAAAGCGAAACAGGGCACCAAACCCAGCCCGCCATCCGGGCAACACCAAATGATTCCGCGAAACAACCCAGACGCGGATCTTGAACATGATTCTTCGGACGCCCCGTAACGAGCCGTTATTGTCCCGATTTGTCGAACGTCTAAACGCCCGGGATGAGCGTCAATAACCGACTGCATGAGTCCGCTTGGCCGCCGCTGCTAATGGTTAGAATAGAATGGCCAATGTGCCCAAACTAGGATCCCTGATACCAGTGCACGATGCATTGGCTGCTCGGGTTTATCCCGTTGCCGGGCCGGGACCATCTAACGGAAAGTCAGCGAGGTCATGATCGAGAAGAAGACTACTCAGCTTCGCAGGATTTTCGAGAGCCCTGAGGCTACGTTGATGCCTTTTGGTTGCTTGCCGATCCATGCTCAGATGGCCGAGCGTGCGGGGTTCGCTGCGTTCGAAGTAGGAGGTGCCAGTTCGGCTTGGTGGGTTGGTGGTGTGGCTGATGTCGGGTTTTTGACGATGACTGAGGTGGTTCAGCACGCGGCAATGGTTGCTCGCTCGGTTGATATACCCGTGTACTGTGACGCGGACACCGGTTACGGTGCCCCGGTGAACGTGCGCCGCATGA